>CAJOGA010000006.1 GCA_905233855.1 uncultured Clostridia bacterium | reverse complement strand
CATTTTGAATGTCCTGACATGTTATACCTCCATGTTTAAAGTTAAATATGTATGTACATTAAAACTTTTTTGTTTAGATAAAACAGCTTCCCATGACTTATATTTATCACAGAAAGCTGCTTTTTTACAGAATTAACAACCTAAATTAAATTCTTTCTTTAACTTTAGCCGATTTACCAACTCTGTCGCGAAGATAGAATAGTCTTGCTCTTCTGACTTTACCACGTCTGGATACTTCAATTCTGTCGATATTAGGTGAGTTTACAGGGAAAGTTCTTTCCACACCGACACCGTAGGAAATACGTCTTACGGTAAAGGTTTTTGCTATACCGCTACCCTGTACTTTAATTATAGTTCCTTCAAACATCTGAAGTCTTTCGCGGGCACCTTCACGTACCTTAACGTAAATTTTTACGTTGTTTCCGACTACCAGGTCAGGTAAGTCTGTTCTGATTTGGTCTTTTGTTAAAGCGTTAATGATATCATTCATCATTAGCCCTCCCTTCATTCATAGGCGTTCGTGCCGACCATTTTTACATAAGCAGAGGATCGCCCGTTTTCAAACGTGTAATATTTTATCACACAAATTTCCAAAATGCAACAATTATTTTTAAAAACTTTTTAACCCTTAATACCAACGTTTGCTATACTTTCTATAAAGTATCTTTGAGCTACTACGTACAGTACCAATATAGGCAAGATATTTAACAGTACCGCTGCATTAAGCATGTATTTCATATTCCAGTCTATACCTACAGGACCTTTACCTCTTGAAAAGTCTGCCTGTCGGAACATAACAACCGACAACGGTTCATTCTTTATCTGGAACATCATGTTTGATACAAAGTAGTCGTTCCAATGCCAAACAAACGAGAACAGGAATACTGTCAAACACGCAGATGCAGCATTCGGCAACATTATCTGAAGGAATGTTTTGAATGCTCCGCAGCCGTCTATATATGCAGCATCCTCCAAATCTCTCGGCAGCCCTTGGAAGAACTGACGGAAGATGTATATAAACAAGCCCGAACGCAAGCCCATTGAGAATATTGACGGTATCCAGAATGTCCAGAACGAGTTTATAAGGTTTACTTTAAATCCGAACAATTTACCTATTCCAAAGAAATTAAAAAATCTGAAATCAAGGTAAGTGGAAATTATATATGTTTGAGGCGGAACTATTATTGTTAGCAAAACTATTAAGAACAACAGGTTTTTGCCCTTAAAGTTAAATCTTGCAAAACCGTATCCCGCCAAAGAACATGAAAATATCTGCAATACAGCGCTTACCGTAGCCAGCAGTATCGTGTTCTTGAGTGAATCCCAATATTCCAAATATGTTATTGCCACTTTGATGTTGGTAAGCGAAAACTTAGAAGGTATCCACACGAACGTGGCATTTCCCAAATAGTCTCCGTTGAAGGCGTAGCTCAACATACTCAATAAAGGATACAATATAACGTAACCTAATCCCAACAATAATAAAAATCTGAAAACCGACATTGCTATATTGGATACTTTATATGCAATTATCTTTCTGACATGCAATTTTTCCATGCCCTTTTTCTTTTTCTCGATGTAATTTTTTATTATTCCCATGTTTAGCTCACCTCCCCTATTCGTCTATATGTACTACGTTTCTGAATATAAGCTTTGTAACCAACAACAGTATCACAAGTATAACTATGAAATATAACCACGATTCCGCCGCACTGTAACCGTACTTTTGCGCGTCATACGACGTTTTTATAAGCATCATTATCTTGTTCTGATAATATGTGAACGAGTCGATTATGGTATACACCACACACACCAGCGTGTATGGCGATAACAGCGGGAAGGTTATCTTCCAGAATTCCTCCCATGCAGTTGCACCCTCCATTGACGAAACTTCGTAATACGACTTCGGCACCGTCTGCAATCCTGCCAAGAACAGCAATATCTGTATACCGGATTTCCAGCATATATTAAATATTCTGTTAATCAAACCGGCAAAATATGATACCAATGACGAGCTTATACCTATTTCAGCCAGAGTGTTTTCAAGCATAACCGTTTTAAACATAAACACGGTGTCTTTACCTGAAACGTCAGTGCTCATACCGTTTGAGCTGAGTATTTCTATAGATATACCGGACGCTATTATAACCGGCAGGAAAAACAGCACTCTGGCAAACGTTCTGCCTTTAAATTCCTGATTCAAAATTCCGGCTATAAACATACTGAATATAACTATAATAGGTACTTCATACAGCATATCGGTCAGCGATGAGGTTAAGTCTCTCACGTAATCGATATCTTCAAATAATATTTTTCTGAAGTTTTCCAAACCTATAAATGTTGTTGCCATGTTATCTTTTACTATAACATCACTGAACGCATATATCAGCGTTTGAATTGCAGGCTTCAGGAAGAAAAATATTACACCAATTATCCATAATGCAATGAAAAAATAACCAACATTATTTCTTCTTTCTATGAGTTTGGATTTTCCTTTTTTCACCGTAACTATCATTCCTTTCTTAACGGAATCTTACGTTATCAAAAACATATCTTCCGCATAGTATTATTCAAAAATACCAAAATCCATTGCACTTACTGTTTTGCCGTCTGCTTCGTAAACATCGTCATTATAGTTAACAATAACATTTACACCATTTTCATATGTCGTTTTGTAAACACCGTCAGCAAGCTTATCATGATGCACTATCTTGCATCCGCTTGTTTTCTTTGTTATTTCATCTATTCTCTTATACTGGTTTACTGCCGTGTCATACCAAACGTCTATATCACAGCTGTATAAACCGCTTAAATAACTGTCTTTTAACTGGTCAACATTTTGTTGAACAAATGAAAAATGTATTGCAGATCCTGTCTCAGCAGCTTTAAGCAATGTTCTCTGCGGATCGCCTGTCAGATTTACCGCAGGTACTGAGTATGATATCAATGAATGAATAACCATTTGATAGAAAGGTATATTCTCATCTATAAGTTCGCTTCCGTACTCGGCAATAGGAGCATTCACAATGTAATCAACATACGGCATTGCATAGGCATTAGCCTCTTCAACCATTACAGAACCCAACTCTGTCTTGTATTGATTCAATATTTCTTCCCATTGTCCGACGGTTTCGCCTCTCTTTGTGCCGCCCTTTGTATTATCGGAATAAACGGTTGATGCTATAGGATACATTGAAAAACCGTTTATACCCAATTTTTTATACGATTTCAAGAAATCGTTTGCTGCTTCTTTAACAAGAGTAGGCTTTAACAAACTCCAACGTCTGCCGAATATGCTTTGAATAAATTGGGAAGTTTGATATGCAGGTGCCTGGCTAGGAAGCTTTGCTGCCGCAAATACTGTTGAATAGCCGTTTGCACTTGTATCATAATCCACAAAGTCCAGTTTAGGATAGAATTGAATACCCTCGTCTTCTAAAAAGCTTGCAAGCTTTTTGAAATTGGACTTGCCGCCAAGCTTTGACTCATAAGTTACCTTGTTTTGTATTGACGTTCTGTTTTTCGATTTTGTCCAAAGCTCGTATTGAACTATCATATTGTCAACGCCGCTGTCCTTCAGCTTTTTGGTTATGTTTATGGCGTCTTTATATGATACAAGCGGATTAAGCACATTCTTCATTATGCCGAATACACTCTGTTTCTTTACAACACCGCCATACAAGCTTACAAACAAAGGGTTTTCTTTTGCTTGTGCGTTCGCTTTAAGATTTTTCTCTTCCATAAGATATTTCTGATAGGTTGCAGCCATTCCGCTGTAATCGGAATCGTCACCTGTCAGAGGATAATATCTGATCGTATAGTCGCCCGGAGCAACAATAGTTTCCGACAACGGCTCGTTTTTACTTTCACCAACGCTGGTTTTATCAATTACTTTATGCTGTATTGATGAAAATACGGTGTTGTAGCTTGTTTCTCTTCCGCTTATCATTGCGTTTATAAAGCCTACGGCATCGTTATTTGTTATAACCGCTATAAATCCGTCATTGTTTTTATGTACACCGAATACCGGCATTCTTATGCTGTCAACATCGCCATATAATTCAGACATAGACGGAACGTCCATATAGTTACCGTATATTGGCTTTTTATAAGATGAAAAGTTTGTTTTTCCGTTATTGAAATTAATCAAACCGCCGGCACCGTCAGGCACGAACAGATAACCTTCATCATTTGATCCGCCGGCACCGAAGAACGGAAGAACATCAATTTTTGTTATGTTAATATCCGTTTTTACAATTTGTTCCGGAGCAGTCGGGAACGGTTGTACCGTCTGTTCCTTTATTATTATTTCAGGAGTTATTTCTTCCAACAAAACACTTACTTCAAGATAGTCATCCTTGAGGGTGTATCTTAAAGGAATGGTAAAGCCCGCATCTTTAAATTCATATGTGAATTTAACGCCGTTGGCTTCCTTTACCATTGAAAGACCGCCGCGTTTTACGCAACCCGTCGCACTCGTTGTAACGATTTCACTGAAGCCCTGTGTGTAATACAATACCAACTGGGAGCTGAGTCTCATTTTCAATTCGCCGCCGGCGATCTGGTCCAAATCTCTGTCCTGAGGGTTTGAAAACCACAACTGTCCTGTAGCCTTTACTTTGATGACAAATTCGCCCTCTGCCGAGTCAACATAAAATGCCAGCTTGTCATTTTCTGTTATCAGTTCAAACTTTTCGGATATGCTTGTGTTTGAGCTTGAAAGCTTATACACTTCTACCGGTGATTCTTGAACCGTTTGCTCCGGCTCTGCACTGACACTTACTGCCAAAGCCACAAAAACATATATTGATGCCAAAAGAATTGATATGATTCTATTTCTGAATTTTAGCAAAAGTTACCACCTCACACTTCTATAATAATTGTCCAATCAAGATTATCAAAGTTACATTGTAAACCTGTACATTATTTCATAGCTGATATTTACAACAAACATTACAACCTGTTGGAACAAGCTGTAGACCAACATAACCAGGAACAGGATAGCCAACATGCCTACTAATGTGAGTAGAACCATTGCCACTGTCTGTCCGAAATTCAATTCATGAGTTTCCTGAAGTGCAGCGAGAATCAATACTATTGACCATATTCCGGCAACAATTTGTACGCCGTTTAACATAGCCGCTTCTTCCAGAACAAAGAATTTACTTAAAATAACATTTAAAATTACAGATACAACCATTGGCGTTAATGCATACGCACCAACTGTGTAGATTTCAGCTAATGAACCGTTGCCGTCCATAAATGTTGAAAAACACCAGTTTGACAAAACTGCCACAAAAAATATAAGCAGTGTGCTTAGTGCAACTTTAAATATATCCAATGTTTCAGGTCTGAATTGATTGAAGGCAAAATCCGTAGATTGACGGGATATTATTTCAAAGAAATACCATAACGCTAAAATTACCGTAGCAATTGCAGGAGATGCCTTTTTATTATACTTGAGTTCCTGAAAGCCATCCCACGGATGCAAAAGGATGTATCCCAAATAATTTATTTTTGACATCTGAGCAAAACTTTGTCGTTTCATATTATTTTGCCCCCTTTTCACGTTTTTTTATTTTTAAAACCTTTTTGAGCCATTCACCTATCTGCTCTCGGTACTTAACAGCAAGCCATATCAGAACAATAATAACAATAACCGTCAAAATATACAGTCCGAAATGTTCTCTGAGGTTTTGTGTTCTGTTAGCTTTCTTTGCAACGGAATACAGTTCCTTATTATTACCCAGCTTGAAGTTATACATTGCTTCAGGATATTCACCCATGAGCATATGTGCTCTTCCTATGCCGATATATGCCATTTCATAGTTATTATTTAAACCTTTTATAGTTGTCCAAGGCTGCAGTGCTTCTTCGTAATTACCTGTTTCATGCAAATTAACAGCTTTTTTTATCAAAGAACCGTATGTTGTAGGTCTGAAGATTGTTATAACATCATTTGCCTGATCCGCAACAAGTATATCATCTTTGAGCGATTCTATAGCAGATACATCGCCGAAACAACCTATCTCGCTGCCTAATTTACCGAATATGGCAAGATTTTCGCTTCTTTGATTATACATGAATATTTTACCGCTGTTTCTGTCCAAGCCGTATATAAAACCTTCATTATCAACAGTTACGTCTATGAACGCATTGGCATCTTTATTATTGCTACTGCTATTACTGCTTGAGCTTGTTACTTCACTTGATACATCACCGAAAGACGCAGATGTCAAAACATTGTTGCCGTTCGGATTAAGCTTTTTCAGCTGATCCACGGTATTGGTTTCCAACGATGTTGCCGTATATATGAAGTCGTGTTCATCAATCATGAGGTTTGTATAAGCCGCAGGAGACATGCTTGCCATCTGTGCTATCTGTTCCTCGGTGAAAAAACGTCTCCAGAATAAATCGGCTACATCTTCTGCAGAAAGCTGAACCGTTTCAGCACCGAAAAAGCTCTCAAAATTACCGTCTTCATCCATCTCAACGATACCTTCATTGATGTTATCGGATATTATATAAAGAGTATCAATACTGTTTACAACCAATTTTCTCGGTGAAAACGTTAAGTTTTCTTCCAGATAATCGGTTACAGGCTTTCTGTATTCTTTGCTTATATTTCCGTCCATATCACAGACAACGACACGTTCGTTAAGTCTGTCGGCTATGTACAATGTTCCGTTTTTAGCAAATATGCCAGAAGGCTCTTTTAACGGACTGTCTTCCCCGTTAAAAGTAAATTTGTCTATAACTTTTACAAGATTATAGTTTTCGTCGGTTATTACAACTCTGTTATTACCGGTATCCAAAATATAGAGATTATTGTCTTTATCCACAAATATGTCGCCCGGTTTATAGAACTGCCCTATTCCCAACATTGTTCCGTTCAAAATTCCTGCCGGTAAAAACGCATTCGGTGCCGCAACCCTTTCGCCGTAGCTGTTATACACATGCCCCTGATAAGGTTCTTTGGCTAATACTCCGGTCATAGGCATTATCATGACTATTGCCATAACAACGGTTAGTATAAATGTTTTTATTTTCATGCCTGTATTACACCCCCAACTCTGATTAAGATTATTCTTTAATACCTGCATATGACATAGTTTCAATAACGTTACTTTGCGTTACAACAAACGTAATAATAGGCGGTATCATTAATATAAACGACGCAGCAGCACCGACACCCTGACGTGCAATACCGCCGGCCTGAATCTGACTCAAAGCGGAAGGTAACAATTTAAGCTGCTCAGAATACAAGAAGTTTCCGCCTGTAGAGTTCCATATTCCCTGGAAGGCAAATATCAACAATGTAAGCCATGCCGGTCTCATAAGCGGCATTACTATCTGCCAGTAAATTCGAACTTCACCGGCACCGTCTATTCTTGCAGCTTCCAACATTGAATCGTGAAGGCTGACCATGAACTGACGCATCAGGAACAATCCCATTGAACCTGCTATAGGCGGCAGAATTACTGCCCAATACGTGTTTATCATACCAAGCTTTGCCATTACGATGTACTGCGGAATTGCCATAGCACCGCCGCTGAAAAGCAATGTCAACTGAATCAGCGAGAATATTTTATCTCTGCCCGGAAAATGTCCCTTTGCAAGAGGATAAGCCGCCATAGATGCAAACACAATGTGAAAAAACACAACGGTCGCACTTACGAACACCGAGTTGAATATGTATCTTGAGAAAGGAACCCACAAATTTGATGTTAATATAAACAAAGTCTTAAAGTTTTGAGTTGTAGGATTGATAACAAAAAATCTTGGTGGGAAAATAAATATTTCTTCTAATGGTTTAAAAGCATTTACTACAGAGTATACAAGCGGCAATGCCATAAATGCTCCGACCAAAACAAGCATCAATATTATCATAAAGTCTCCGCCTTTGGAACGGCTGACTTTCTTTGAACGCATCATTTTACGCCAATTAATCATTTTTCAAAACACCTCCTGTTAGTTTGACTTCAAACAACAAATGTTTGAATTTGTATGCTTACCTTTTTATATAATTCCTTTTATTTGTATTATTCCGGCTTTAACAATTTTGATATAAGATTCTTTGTTAAAACCATTGCAACAGTAAGCATGAATGCTATTGCTGCGGCATAACCCATTTCATAACGTACCGAACCATAGTCCTGAATATGGTTTATGACGGTATGCAATGAGTAGTTAACGCTCGGAAATCCGCCCAACGCCGCACCGACAGCACCAATTGAAAATGACGACGCAATCTGCATTACCGCACCAAACATCATTTTCTCTTTCATTGCAGGAACTGTTATCTTTATAAGCTCTTGGAATCTGTTTTTTATACCGTCCATTGCTCCGGCTTCGTACAAGTCTTTACTTACAGACTGGAATCCGGCTATGAACGCCAGGAAGCTTGTTCCCAGACTCAACCATAACTGAATCACAACGACTATTGTGAAGTTATATGCCGGATTGGTGAACCACTGTATTGGTTCGGATATCAAATTGTATTTCAGCAACATACCGTTTACAAATCCGTAAGAGTCTCCGCTGAATATAAAACCCCAGATGGTATATACCGAACCGGCAATTGACGGAGCATAAAACACCAGCGTCATGAATGCTCTTACCTTTGCCGGAAGCTCGTTTATGAACCACGCAAAGAAGAAACACAATACATAGCTCAACGGGCCGGTTAAAAATGCGAATATAAGTGTGTTTTTAACCGCTATAAGAAATACATCATCTGATAAGAACAACTGCTTGTAATTATCAAGGCCTCTCCACGACGGGAATTCAAGCATATTAAAATATGTAAAACTGAGAATCAAAGAGGCTATAACCGGTATTATTGTGAATACTGTAAACAGTATCATATACGGCGACATCATGAAATAATGCATTTTGTTTTTCTTGATTTCGCTCCACAAGCTTGGTTTTAAAGAATTTGTTTTTTCTTTCAATTCATTTCACCTCTCTATTCTTCTTCTTTATACAGACCGAACTCTTTATGCTTTCTGATGATTTCGGCATTTATATCACGGTTCCATTCAGCCAAAGCTTCATACGGATTACCTTTTTCATTTACAACAGTTCTGTATGCATTCTGAAGACCACGGGTTGTATAGTAACTTCCCGGTATTTCAGGAATACCAACGATTTCATCCCACTGCTCTTTTATCTTTTCCTGTTCACTCAAAGACCAAGGCAGCTTTTCAAACGCATGCACATTCGCTGTTGCATATCTTGCAGCCGGACCCATGATTTTTTCAAGTTCAGTACCGTAACTTGCTTGTATATCAGGGCTTGTGAACCATTTCATAAATTCCCATGCGGATTCTTTATCAACCGTCTTCTTGAACATGATACAACCCGCAACGGTTGACGCTTCTTTTCTGGAAAGCGTTCCGTCTTCCTGAACAGTACCCGGAATAGGTGCCATATCCCACAAGCCTTTTATTTCAGGAGCCGCAACGCTCAACTGGTTGTATGTTGTGTAACCTGTGATGGCAAGCGGTAATTCACCTGTTCTGAAACGGCTGTAAAAGTCATATGACAGCGGGAATTCGTATGTTACATAATAGTCTGTCATTTCTTTAAATGCTTCTTTTGCAATATCGGAATCGAACGCTGTTTCCATTCTGTTCTCTTTGTAGTAGCTTCCGCCGTTCTGATACAGCATCGCCGAGAAAATTGACGGGATAGAACCAAGCTGTGTAGCATTTGACGCCGCAAAACCAACTATCATGTTGTTTTGGTTTATAATAGGAACCATTCTCTTGAATTGATCCCACGTGTTAGGAACGCCCAAACCAAGATCTGTCAATATATCTTTTCTATAGAACAGCATATCAAAAGTCTGTGTATCAGGTATTGCGTAATATCCGCCTTGCAGGTAGAACGGTGCTAAGCTTGACGGATGGAAGTTTGCCGATGTGTATTCCTCAAAATCAGGGAACTGTGAAAGATCGACAAGTGCTCCTCTGATAGCATAGTTAACCGGGTCGGACACACCAACCATCAAAGCAACGTCAGGACCTCTGCCTGCCAGAGTTGCTTCTATCAATGAACCTTGTACAAGTTCGAGCTGAATGTCTATACCTGTTTTAGGTGTAAAATCACCAACGATAAGGTCTTTCAATACACCAACCTGGTCACGTCCGAGGCTAACCCATACTTTTACGCTTTTCTTGTCGGTGTTCTCATTTGAAATTATGTTATAGTCTTCAACGAATGAATAGAAGAAGTTTTGCACGCCGAACCAGAATGATTTCCAAAAACCGGCCGATGCTTTTTGCAGTTTTATATCGCTGCTGTGTATTGTGATATAATCAAGCTGCAACGGCTGATTCATAACATCAAATATCCAAGATGACAAGCTACTGATATTTGTTTTGTAGTTTTCCAGTTTGTTCTTTATTATTGAAGGATCTGCCGCCATCGCACGGATTTCATATATCGTTTCTTCCAAAATGGAAAGCTCTTTACCGTTTCCGCCCGACAACTCTCTTAATTTATCGAGTTCTACCTGAAGATTATCGGCAGCACCGGTAAATGTTTCAACCAGATTTTCAATCTTGTTTTCAAATTTATAGTCTCTGTATTTATCAGGCGAAGAACCGGAAATCATGATAATACGATAATACATATCGTTTAACACGTACAGCTCATCGTTTATCTTTCTGATAACCTCTGCCATATCACCGTAGGTTACTTCCATTTTTAAAGAGTGTTTACCTTTGTCAAGATAGAACAGGAAGTCTTCATCGTCATTGCCCAGGGTTTTCATTTGCCAATCGTCGCCGTAACCAAACCTTACCTGTTCCAATTCCGAAAATGGAATTTCATCGTCTATGTACACTTTTCTTGATGTGAACAAGCCGCTCAGAATATCCTGTTTATATTTGAGTGAAATATTATAAAGTCCGTCTTCTTCCACGTCAAAATCCCACGAAATCCAATATCCGTAGGTTTGCCAGTTTTCACCGCCTATAGTATTAAGACGGATTTTTGAAGGGTCTGCAGGCTCTGTTGACGGAGACGTTTTATCTGCCACAGCATATATTGTGGAGTGAGAACGCTCTGTAGGAGTTTCAGCCTGGAACTTTATTGTTTTGTCGGTTACTTCTTTATACCCTTTTTTAGAGTATTCAGCTTTAACCTGGTTATACGATTTCAAAGGCTCTTTATTAAACACCTTGATTTCGTCAACGTACAAAACACGTCCGTCCGTTTCAAGAGTTATTGTGTTTGCTCCGGCATTCAAATGGAATTGAAACGCACCGTAAAACAAGCCTTCAAGATCATTGAATTCATAATATTGCCATTTGCTTATAACGCGTGATTCGGGCTTAAGATTGTTGCCCCTGTTGTCAAACAGTATGTCGGAAGTGTCTTCCCAAACGCGGAACAGCAAAAATCTTGATGCCTGATTAAAAGGCTCTTCACCGTTGATTTTCAATTTAACGTCTATATCGGAAAGAGCATCGGCACCGGTATTGTACACCAAACCGATACTGTACATTCCCTCTTCCTCAACATTGACAGTCCATTCCATCCATGTGCTTTGTTCGGGGAACATTACTGCATTATCCCTTCCGTCCAAAGAAACGGTTTGAAAATCCCCCTCGCCTCTTGCAGTAGCATCAGCAGCTTTGAGAGAAATATCAACTATAGGGCTCGGCATTGACTCATTCAATTTCAAATAATTCGAATAATCGGCATCCGATTTATACTCGAAATTGATCGGTTCGCCATATTTAGACTCTAAATCCGCAGCTGTTACAGGCAAACATAAAGCAGTAACAGTCAGACATAGTGCTAAAAATAAAGCCATTGTTTTTTGCACTTTTTTCAAAGCTAATTCACATCCTTTTGATAAATATTTTATATGATTAATTTTTTTAAAAACTAATAAATTCGTACAGTTAAATTCGTACAGTAAAAATGCACATATTATTCATATGCTTTTTGTGCATTTTCACTAATTATTGTTAAAAAACACTTAAACAGCGTACCAAACACAGTTATTTTAGCACACATACTTTGCTTTTTCAACATTTTTTTTGATTTTTTACAAAATAATTTATTTATTAATTTATCAAAAGCTTATTTTTTCTTTTATATTTTTATGCAATTCAAACAAATTAAATTATTAAATTCGATAACTATTACAATTTTTATTTTTTATTAGCCAATTTGTGCAAATGTAACAAAAAAAACACAACTCCGCCATGCCTGCCGAGATTGCACCTATACGCCCTTAAGCTTCTTTTTACACAAAAAAACAACCTCACCCAAAAGATAAGGTTGTTTCAAATTATCGTTATTTAAAGCGATTTGTATTTTTCTTTACCTGTTTTATAAAGGTTGTTGCCCTTGGTGTCTATTATAACGGTTAACGGCATATCTTTAACGGTAAGCTTATGTATTGCTTCTGTACCCAAATCATCATAAGCTATAACCTCCTGCTTGACAACACACTTTGCCATCAACGCACCCGCTCCGCCGATCGCACCCATATATACTGCGGAATGCTTTTTTACAGCTTCCACAACTTCCGGACTACGTTCACCCTTGCCTATCATGCCTTTAAGCCCCTTTTTAAGCAATGCCGGCGTGAATTTATCAACACGTCCGCTTGTTGTCGGTCCGCATGAGCCTATTATTTCGCCCGGCTTTGCAGGGCACGGTCCCACATAGTATATA
Source organism: uncultured Clostridia bacterium (assembly GCA_905233855.1). Classification (GTDB taxonomy): domain Bacteria; phylum Bacillota; class Clostridia; order UBA1381; family CAJOGA01; genus CAJOGA01. The sequence goes on along the minus strand of CAJOGA010000006.1, from coordinate 24,623 downwards.
ATTTGATTTTCTATATCAAACGGAAGTTCTCCTCCACTTTGCAACGTTTCAATCATACGTTTGTGTGCGGCGTCGCGGCCTGTGTATATAATTCCGCTTAACAATACATTGTCGCCCGCATTCAAGCTTTTGCAAACTTCCTCGGACAAAGGAGCCGATATGCGTCTTTCCATTATTCTTCCTCCAATATCTGTTCAAGACTGTCTAATATGTATTGTGCTTTTTGCTCTTCAAAATATCCTTTTGCTTCAACACCGCTTATTCCGGTAAGAACTGCCAAAAAGTCCGCTCCCATTGCCTGCGATGCCAATATGTCCGCTCCCGCGTCGCCCACGACAAGCGTTGTTTTGACCAGCGATTTATCATAGTCGCCGTTTAATATTTTGTCGTTCGGATATTCTTCGCCGAGCATCGCTTTCAAAAACATGAACGGATGCGGTTTTGTGAGAGCCACGTCTATACCGTTTTTCTCAAACTCGGCTTCCGCGTCCAAAACATGATTATAATTGATGCGTCTGTTTTCGGGCATATACTTTCCTATCCCCCATTTTGTCATCGGGTGGATTATTTCGCGTTTCGGTCTGCCTGTACCTATGCACGGTGTTATGCCCTTTTCATACAAAAGCTTCATTATTATGATAAGCTTTTCGGCATCTATCAAGGGCTGCTCATTGTAACAAAGTCCTTGCGTTTTTCCTTTGCCCCAATACCAATCCTGAAACGATACCTGCACGTTTTTCCACAAAGAGCCTGTTCTTAAACAGTCCTCAAGCGGCATAGATGTTTTTTTACTGAGAAGTTCAGCGAGTATATCATACATTTCCAAAGCGTTACAGTCAAAGGTTTTTGTATAGTCATACACCTTGTCAAAATCGTCTTTTGTGTGCAGTATCATAGCCATACACACCACAATATACGCCAAGTCCCAATTACTGTTTACGCCTATGTTTTTGGCAAGCTTAATGGTGGTATCATTGCAAAAAATCTTTTCACGCAGTGCTTTGACATTATCTATACACCATTGTCTGTCTATTGCTTGGTTTCCATAGTAATCTTTGTCGTTAAGCAGTTCGTATACGGTTAAAGCCGCACAATTCCAGTACATCTGTTCACTGCTTATAACACCGTCCATATCAAAAATAACAGTTTTATATTTATCAACAAACGGCTTTAACTTATATTCCGCCATACATTAACCCCTGTTTAACAATTATTCCACAATAAATTCTATATTTCCGGCAACGCCGCTGCTCATACCTTTTCTTGCGGGATCGACGGACAACGCTCTGTTCAGTGCTGTTCCAAGCGATCTGAAAACCGCCTCCCAGATGTGATGAGCATTTTCACCTTTTTCAACATCTATATGAAGTGTGCAACAAGCACCTTGCACGAATCCTTCCAAAAATGTTTCCAAATCTTCGCTTGCCATGCCTTCAACCGTTTCAGGCACCTTGCACAGCTTGTTTATGTCTATATACGCTCTGTTTTCAAAGCTTATTGCCGCAGTGGCTTTTGCCTCATCTATTATGCCGATGCCGTCGCCAAATCCGACAACACCGTCTGCCTTAGCATTTTTTACATACTCCGCCACAGCCTTGCCCATTGTTATGCCTAAATCTTCACAAACAACGTGGGTCAGGAAAAATTTATCCAAATCTATTTGGGTGGATATATTAAAACCGCCACGCCATGCAATGTGTTCTATCATGTGTGAAAAGAACGGTATCGGCGTTTGTATGTAAGTTCTGTAATCCGGCTTTATCGCCGAAAACTCCAACGTTACAGCCATCTGTGATTCTGTTGTCTTTCGTGTAACTTTAACAGTATTTTTCATAGCGACCCTCCGTTATATTAATGTTATTTTCTTTCTTTAACCGCAAGACCGTGCGTATCAAAGCCCTCCGTTACTGCAAATGTGTATGCTTTGTCTCTTACAGACTCAAACCCTTCTTTTGAAACATAGCCTATAGACGAACGTTTCAAAAAGTCAAACACGCTAACGCTCGAATATGTTTTTGCAAAGCCGCCTGTAGGAAGAATTGCATTAGGTCCCATAAGGAAATTGCACAAAGTTATCGGCGTGTAATCGCCGAGGAGTATTTCGCCCGCATTGTTTATCTTTTCGAGTGTTACAAACGGGTTTTGTGTCATAACCTCCATATGCTCAGGTGCGTAGTCATTAACAAATTCTATGGATTCTTCAAGCGAGTCGGTAATTATTACGCCGCCGTAAGTGGAAAAATTTGTTCTGACAAAATCAGCACGTTTCGGCGATATTTTACTGAACTGTCCTTCAACTATAGGCAGAACTTTATCCACCAATTCTTTTGAATGAGTAACGATAAGTGCAGCACTGTCGGGACCGTGCTCTGCCTCTATCATCCAATCCAGTGCGACCTTATGCGGATCGGCAAATTCGTCGCAAAGTATTATGCTTTCACTCGGTCCGGCAGGCAAGCCTGCGTCTATATGACTTGCAAGCACTCTTTTTGCAGCGGTTGCATAGCTGTTGCCCGGACCTATTATTTTATGACATTTCGGAATGGTTTCCGTTCCGTAAGCCACCGATGCTACAGCCTGTATACCGCCCACTTTATATATTTCCGTTATGCCGATAACCTTTGCGGCACACAGTATAGCGTCGTCCACATTGCCCTGTTCATTCGGCGGAGTTACAACAACAATTTTAGGCACTTTTGCCGTAACAGCCGGTATACCGAGCATAAGCAAAACCGACGGGAAACTTCCTTTACCGCGTGGAACATACAGGCAAACGTCAACTATAGGAGTAGTTTTCTCGCCGACCATTATACCGTTGTCGACATGTGTGAACCACATATCCTCCGGCATTTGTTTTTCGTGAAAATCACGAATGTTTTTTGCGGCGTATTCTATTGCTTCACGCACTTCATCGCTGCAATTTTTATAACCGGCTTCTATTTCTTCGGGTTTTACTTTTATTCTGTCCTGAGCAAGCTGTACTCTGTCAAACTTGGCTGTGTATTCAAGCACAGCTTCATCGCCGCGTTTTTTTATATCGTCAGACACTTCTATGGCAAGCTTCATCTGCTCGCTTATATCCATCTCCGCACGTTTCATAATAAAACTCTTTTGTTCTTTGCTCATTTCTTTAAGCTTATATATGTTCATTTGCAGCAATCCCTTTCTATTTTTTACCGAAAAAACCTTTTTTCGGTACCTTTGTTTTATCTAATCCTTCAAATTCCATCAGCAGTTCTTTCTGGTGCTGCGTTAAACCCTTAGGCACGACAACATGCACCTTAACATACTGATCGCCTCTGCCGGTACCCCTCAGCATCGGTATACCCTTGCCTTTAAGGCGGAAGGTTGTTCCTGTTTGCGTTGCCTCGGGCAGGTCGTATTCAACCACGCCGTCTATAGTATCCACCTTTATTCTGTCGCCCAATGCGGCTTGTGCAAAGGATATATCCATATCATAGAGAACATCAAAGTTCTGACGTTTGAACTTAGCATGTCTTTTTATTTTTACAGTAATGAGCAAATCACCGTTAGGACCGCCCTTGGACCCCGGCTCACCCTCTTCACGCAATGAAATGGTCTGTCCGTCATCTATTCCCTTAGGAATATTTACCTTTATGATTTTTGTTCTTCTGACGTGTCCGCTGCCGCGGCATGTTTCGCACGGCTCCTTTATTATTTTGCCTTCACCGCGGCATGTTCCGCATGTATTTACGCTGGAGAACGCACCGAACGGCGTGCGTTGAGTGGTTTTAACCTGACCGGTACCGTTACATGTCGGACAGGTAACTGCCGACGTGCCTTTCTTTGCACCGCTGCCGCCACATGTATCGCACTTTTCGTTGCGTGATATTTTAACGTCTTTTTCAACGCCGAACGCCGCTTCTTCAAATGTAAGCTGAATTGTCTGATGTATGTCGGGACCTTTTCTTGGCCCATTTCGTCTCTGACCTGAAGTGCCAAATCCGCCGCCGAAAAAGCTTTCAAAAATATCTCCTACGTCAAATCCACCAAAGCCGCTGCCATATCCCGCTCCTGCTCCTCCGCCGCCAAAGCCGGCATTCGGATCCACTCCGGCATGACCGTATTGGTCGTAACGCTGTCGTTTCTCGCTGTCGCTTAAAACTTCGTACGCTTCGTTTATTTCTTTAAATTTAACTTCTGCAGTTTTATCGCCCGGGTTAAGATCGGGATGATATTTTTTTGCCTCTTTACGGTATGCTTTTTTTATTTCATCGTCGCTTGCGGTTTTACTGATACCAAGGACTTCGTAATAATCTCTTTTTTCCGCCATATAAAATCCCCTCGATTACTTTACATTAAATTGTATTATACCAAATATTTTCCGCATTGTAAACAGTAAAATACCGATACCGCATACAATTTTCAAATTATTCACATTTTTATTTTCGTAATACAATTTATAAAAGTCATAACCTCCGGCTAAGCCGGAGGTTATGACTAATTTAAGTCAAATTACTTGTTATCGTCGTCTACAACGTTATAATCAGCATCTACAACGTTATCGTCTGCCTGCTGTGCGGCCTGCTGTGCCTGAGCGTCCTGAGGAGCGGCATTTGCGTAAAGCTTTTGCGATATTTCGTAGAATTTTTTCGACAAGTTTTCGGTAGCTGCCTTTATTGCTTCGGTGTCTGTGCCTTTTAAAGCATCTTTTACTTTATCAATTTCAGCTTGGACAGCCGATTTTTCGCCCGCGTCAATCTTATCGCCTATTTCGTTCAAAGTTTTCTCGGACTGATATACCATAGAATCGGCATTGTTTCTTACATCTACCTCTTCTTTACGTTTTTTGTCTTCCTCTGCAAATTTTTCAGCTTCCTTAACTGCCTTGTCTATATCCTCCTCAGACAGGTTGGAGCTTGCGGTGATGGTTATTTTCTGTTCGTTATTTGTTCCCAGATCTTTAGCGGAAACCTTAACTATACCGTTGGCATCGATATCGAATGTAACCTCTATTTGAGGAACGCCTCTCGGTGCAGGCGGAATACCTGTAAGATTAAATCTGCCGAGAGTTTTGTTATATTGAGCCATTTCACGCTCACCTTGGAGCACGTGAACTTCAACGCTTGTTTGGCCGTCTGCGGCTGTAGAGAACACCTGTGATTTTTTTGTAGGAATAGTTGTGTTTCTTTCTATAAGCTTTGTGAACACGCCGCCCATTGTTTCTATACCAAGTGAAAGCGGAGTAACGTCCAAAAGCAGCAAATCCTTAACATCGCCGCCGAGGATACCTGCCTGTATTGCAGCACCCAATGCAACACATTCGTCAGGGTTGATACCCTTATCCGGTTCTTTGCCTGTTATTCTTTTAACTGCTTCCTGAACGGCAGGTATTCTTGAAGAACCGCCTACCAGCAACACTTTGTTTATTTCAGATGCACTTAATCCTGCGTCTGCCATTGCCTTTTTGGTAGGTTCTATGGTTGCGTCAACCAAGTCTGCCGTAAGCTCGTCAAATTTAGCTCTTGTCAATGTTATGTCCAAATGTTTAGGGCCGTTTGCATCTGCCGTTATAAACGGAAGATTGATGTTTGATGTTGTAACACCCGAAAGCTCTATCTTAGCTTTTTCAGCGGCCTCTTTAAGACGCTGCATAGCACTTCTGTCGCCGGAGAGGTCTATTCCGTTTTCCTTTTTGAATTCTTCAACAAGGTATTTGATAATTCTGTCATCAAAGTCATCGCCGCCCAAACGGTTGTTACCGCTTGTAGCCAAAACCTCAAACACACCGTCGCCTATTTCAAGTATAGATACATCGAATGTACCGCCGCCGAGGTCATATACCATTATTTTCTGCTCAGTGTCGTTCATACCGTATGCAAGAGCAGCAGCTGTAGGCTCGTTTATTATTCTTAAAACCTCAAGGCCTGCTATTTTTCCGGCATCTTTGGTTGCTTGTCTTTGAGCATCGCTGAAATATGCAGGGACTGTGATTACAGCCTGAGATACCGTCTCACCCAGATAGCTTTCAGCGTCTGACTTAAGCTTTTGCAGTATCATAGCCGATATTTCCTGAGGTGTGTATTCCTTACCGTTTATAGCAACCTTTCTGCTTGTACCCATATCTCTTTTAATTGATGAAACAGTTCCGTCATGGTTTGTGATTGCCTGTCTTTTTGCAACCTGTCCGACAAGTCTTTCACCGTTTTTGCTGAATGCAACAACCGACGGAGTGGTTCTTGCACCTTCTGCGTTCGCTATTACAACCGGCTCGGAGCCTTCTATAACAGCAACACATGAATTTGTTGTACCAAGGTCTATTCCTATTATTTTACTCATTGTTCATTCCTCCTGTATATAATAAATGTGTATTAGTTGGCAACTTTAACCATAGAGTGTCGTATAACTTTACCTTTATAAGTATAACCCTTTATGAACTCTTCTATAATCTCGCCATGACCATATTGGTCGTCCTCTATATGCATAACTGCGTTATGCAGGTTAGGATCGAACGTTTTGCCCACTGTTTCAATAGGCTCGACGCCCATTTTTGAAAGAATGTCGTCCGATTGCTTGACAACCATCTGCACGCCTTCAACAATTTTTTGTGCTTCTTCACCTTTTGCCTCGGTTTGTGCGGCACGGGTTAAATTATCTATAATTTGCAGAATCTGTGCAACAGCGTCCGCTGTAGCGTTGGTGTATATAGCTTCCTTCTCACGCTGAGTGCGTTTTTTATAGTTATCGTATTCTGCAACAAGACGGAGATATTTATCTTTCATTTCTGCCAAAGGATCGACTTGCGGCTCTTCTGTTTCTTGTTTTTCTTGTGTTGCTTCTGTTTCGGCCGCATCTTCTTTTATCTCTTCATCCGCCACGGTTTCATTTGTCTTTTTTTCTTTCTCTTCTTCCTTTTTCTTACTCAACTGTTTCACTCTCTTTCGTTGTCAAAGTATATTTCCTGTAAAATCTTATTTACATACTTTGATATATTATCAAGCGATGCAACCACCCTTGCATAATTCATACGCTTAGGGCCTATTATGCCGATAGTGCCCAGCACCTTATTCCCCGCCGAATAGTTTGACGTTATAATACTGCAATCGTGCAGCTGATAGCACTTGTTTTCCCTGCCTATTACAATATTGAGCTTATTGTTTTTGGCATTATCATCGTCCTCGGCTATAACGCTGCGTAGATTATATTTGTTTTCCAAAAAACCAAGCAATTCGCGTACTCTGTCCAAATCACTGTATTCCGGATAGTTCAGCAACGCCGTTGCCGCATTCACGTAAATATCGGAATCATCGAGATGATATATCTTTTCCAAAATAAAGTTTATTACAGGTGCAATCATCTGTGCATCGGCGGAAAGTGCATCTGCAATTTGTCCCAGACAGTCTGTATCGATTTCATCCAACGTAAGACCTACAAAAGCACTGTTTAAAGCGTTTGACAGCTTATTGACAAATTCATCGTTAAGCTTTGCTGCGTCAAACCGGAATATCTGATTTTTCACAAGACCTTCGTTTGTTATAACGACAAGCAACAAACCTGACGAATCTATCAGCACAATGTCAATCTTCTTGACATATACCTTATTTGACCGCGGTTTTGTTATCATGGTGGTATACTGAGTTATATCCGATACGGCTCCGGCTATGCGTTCAATGATGTTTTCCATTTTGTTGACGTTAAATTCCAAAGCACTTTTTATTCTTGCAATTTCATCAACAGTCATTTTATACTGATTCATCAACGAATCAACATATAGCCTGTACCCCTTATCAGACGGTATTCTGCCCGCCGATGTATGCGGCTGAGCAAGATAACCCATTTGCTCCAGATCCGCCATTTCATTACGTATTGTGGCACTGGAAATACCCATTTCAAATTTGCGTGCGATAGACCTGGACCCGACAGGTTCCGCCGTTGTAATATAATCATCAACAATGGCCTGCATTATCTTTCGTTTTCTTTCGTCCAGCTCCATTAAATTCACCCCCTGCGAATTAAAAAAACCACACTTTTCTTTGTTAGCACTCAACACCATCGAGTGCTAACAACTAAAGAATAACACTTTTGTTTTAATTTGTCAATAGCAAAAGAAAAATATTTCCATAAAAAAGAGATTGCACAATTTTTTTGCCGCAATCCCCTATTTTTACGCTACATACATATTATATTAACATTTTCGTTTTCTTCAAAAAAATCCTTCTCATGCTTTTTACAGGTAAACATCAGAATCTGATTTGACGGCATATGCTTAAGAGCGTCAAGCATGTTTTTAACACGCTCGTCGTCATAAGTTACAAACGGATCGTCCATAATGTAAAACGGTTCTTTTCCGTCGAATATAGCCTGCACAATTCCTATTCTGAGCGCCATATATATCAGATCGTACGCACCGTCGCTCAGATATTGTGCATCAACTATTTCACCGTTGTCTGTTTTTAATTTGACCTCAAGCGATTTTGAAACCATCACTGAGGTATATTTGCCGTCTGTGATATTTTTCAGAAGCAGCGCTGTTTTCTGATTCAATACGGGTGCAAAGTCGTTTTGCAGGATACCGTAAGCTTCATTAACGGCATCAAGTGCGGTTGAAAGGCTTTTTTCCTTTGCAAGATAATATGCAAGCTTCTCCTCCGCAAGCATACGCTTTGACAGAAGAATTTCTATATCAGCCATGTTTTCATACTTTATTTTGCTTTTCTCCGTAAGATAAGTTTTGCGTTCTTTAAGCTGAGATATAGCTTCTTCCAAGCCTTTTGTATCGACCGTTTCCGTAGGGTTTGAACTGTTCTGTGCCTGCTCTTTGATAAATTCGTCAAGGTTGTACGATTTTTTTATTTCGTCCGTTGCAGTTTCCAATTCATTTTCGTATGTGTCGAGGTAATCCTGCAGGTATTTCATCTGCGTTGCCAGAAGCGTACGCTTTGACAGCAAATTTTCGTATTCTTCGATTACCGCTTTATACTCTTCATAATTTGATACGCCCACGCTTTCAAAAACATCGTTCAGATGATCCTTTGCCTGTTTTAACTCTGAGTTTGTCTTTAACTCGTCTTCAAGCGTTTCAACGGTTTTTACAGCTTCCGAAAGCTTATTACGGCAATCCTTCAATTTATTCAAAGCCCATAGTCCTATAAAAACAGGAATTATCAAAAAGGAAAGTATGAAGGATACTTTTTTTATCTTTTCATATTTTTCTATGTTTTTTTCAAGTTGAGCCTGTTTGAGCTTTGCATCTTCCAAAGCCTGAAAATCAAACTCTTTGTACGCAAGTGATTTTATATATAATTCTTCCGTATTGTTTTTATCGTCTGAAAGCGGTTTATACTTTTCTCTCTCAACAAGGGCGTTTTCAACAGACGATATTTCCTTTTGCAGCCCGGAGTGTTCATCACGTTTTTCGTTGCGTTTTTCAAGAGCCGTGATATATTTTTTATAAAGACGCTGTTTTAAAACATCATCATTTATTTTTTGAAGCTTTTTAAGTTCGGCTTCTCGGCGTTTCAGTTCTTCAGACAGCTTTTCCGTTTCGTCTTTGTCGCGTAAATACTGCTCGTTTACCTCTCTTGCGTTATGTATTTCATCGTCCAAGCTCAATATTTGCATATTAAGCATCGGAATGAATGCATTTTTACGCTGAGTCGAATTTATGCTGCGTATCAGATTATTCAGATCGTCCACAGCTTTATTATATGAAACATTTTCATCACCGGTTTGATTCAGGTTCGCCAGCCGGTTTGCAATGTCTCCGTCTGCGTCATGCGATATAGCGGAAGACAACTGACGTGTGCATACTGCGTTGTCAAACACATTTTCGTTCACACCGGTCAAAAACATGCCCAAATCCTCAACGCCTGATGAAATGTCCTCGCCCGTCAACGCATCAATCACGCTTACGCTGTCTTTAGCCGCGGTTTTGCCTATCGTCCGCTCCACGATATATATTTTATTGTCCTTTTCAATTTCGATGCTGCCGCGTGCATAACTTTCGTTCCACGGCATGTAACGTTTTCGCGTATTATCACGCAAGCCGCTTTTACCGCGTTTTTCAACGCCGAACAGCATTGTCTTGATAAACTGAACCATTGTGCTTTTACCGGCTTCGTTTTTGCCATAGATAATATTTATGCCGTCGTTGAAATTTACCTTGAAATTTTTAAGCTTGCCGAACTGTTCTATGTTTATGCTCTTAATCTTCAATCACCGACACCTCTTTCCCGTCCAACACATCAAATCCGGTTTTCAGTGCGTCTGTGCATATTTGTCTTTCGGCATCATCTTTGCACTTTTCTATTTTTTCAAGCATTAATTTAACAAACAATCCTTTTAATGTATTTGTGTTTGCGTATTTTTTATAATCGGTCAACGGCAGTGTTTTGTCATACACCTTTGCAAAAAAGCATTTACCGGTCAAAGCGTCTGATATGTATTGTGTTGATACCGACAGGGCGGTTTCGCCCGTCAGCACAATTTTATACAGTCCATGCCCGTCGGTTATGCGGGACGATGCCATTTCTGCAATCTCCCTGTGATTTTCAGCTCCCGACACATCTACCTGTTCGGTATAATAATTACGTTTACAGGTTTTAACAAATTCTATACTTACCCTTGGTTTTTCAATCTCGACATACAGCACGCCTTTATCGCCCGTTTCGTCAAAACCTTTCGGTTCAGGCGTTCCACAGTATGCCCACGGCGTTAAACCCGTCTTTTGCGATATTACCGGCTGATGTATATGTCCCAACGCCACATAGTCAAAACCCGAATTTTCGATATCTGCGGCAGACACGCTGTTGTAGCCGCTGTCGGTTTGCGTGTCTGCGTGCATAACCAGCAAATTTGTTTTTTGTGCGTTCTGCACCTTTGGCAAGCCAAGCCCTTGAGCAAAAGCAGACGTAAACGATATGCCGTATACGTCAAGATCAAGGGCGTCTATGCTTATTTTCTCAAATTCGCCGCTGAAAATATGCACATTTTCCCGCAGGTCAAGCATATTATAGTAGCTTGTTTGCGTTTTTGGATCGTGGTTTCCGGCAGAAATGAAGATGTATGTATCGGGTATACGACTGAACATTGAATTGATAAACTCCACCGTTAAATGGTTTGTGTTTTCACTGTCAAACAAATCTCCGGCTATCACAAGCAAATCGGCATTTTTTGTCTTAACCGTTTCAATTATAGTTTCAAAGCTCTGCTTAAGTTCGTTTTTACGCTGTCTTGCCAACGACGCATCAAGACTTGAAAACGGTGCGTCAAAATGTATGTCGGCCGTATGTACGATTCTTAATTTGTTGCCCATGTTTACCACCAGCCTTCGGCTTTCCTTTCGCTGAATTTATTTTAATTTTAATATCGGTGCAAAGGCTTGTCAATAAATTTTTTGCCCGCATTTTTACACCGTGCCTGTGCATTTGTCAATTCGGTTATATCCTGCACAAGCTTTTGTGAATACTGTTCTTCGCTCAACAGCGTCAGCTTAACTTCCTGTAAATACTCTGTATTTTCCAATATAAAGCCGTTCTCGTTTATATAGTATTGTAATTTGCCAAGCATATTATAATCTGTTGTTATTTCAAACACATCGCAAAGCACGCGTTCAACTATTGTGCTTTCGTCAATGCCCATCTTACATGCACTGCCGTATGCCCTCACAAGTCCGCCCGCTCCAAGCATTATCCCGCCGAAATAGCGTGTTATGACAACAACGGCATCGCATATGTTTTCCTTACGCATAACCTCAAGTACAGGTATGCCTGCCGTACCGTTAGGTTCGCCGTCATCGCTGTAACGCTGTATATTGTTTTCCCTCATGATGTATGCATGCACGTTATGGGTTGCATCGTAATATTTTGAGCGGATCTGAGCGATAAAATCCAGTGCCTCCGCCTCGTTTGCCACCGGCCTTACCGATGCGATAAACCGCGATTTACGTTCTGTAAATTCAGCAACGGCCGGTTTGGCAAGTGTCCTGTAGTTTTTTAAAGCCATGGGCTTATCCTCCGATAACTAAATATTGCCTTAATTTTTCATACCCTATATCATCAATCATTATTTCCATATATATTCCGTCGTCTTTATATTCCGTACTCAATACTTCCTCGCTTTCATGTATGCGATTGACCAATGTTCCCATGCTGTACGGTATGCAAACGGTGCATTTGAGTTTTTTTGTAAGGGCAACATCCTGCAGAGCATCTACAAGATCGTCTATGCCTTTCCCTTCTTTAACCGACATATACACGCACCTGTCTCCCGTTTCGGACGCTATAAATTCAGAGTTTAATTTATCAATCTTGTTATACACCATAATTGTAGGCTTGCCGCCTGCACCTATCTTATCAAGCACATTTTGTGCCACTGATATATGATTTTCCAGTTCGTTGTTTGATGCATCCACCACATGAATCAACACATCGGCAACGGCAGCCTCCTCAAGAGTGGATTTAAACGCTTCTATAAGATGATGAGGCAGTTTGCGTATGAAGCCTACCGTGTCCACAAGCATTATATCACGTCCGTCCGGCATGGTGAGCTTTCGCATTGTCGGATCTAATGTTGCGAAAAGTTTGTCCTCTGCAAGAACGCCGGCATCGGTGAGTTTATTTAACAGCGATGATTTTCCGGCATTTGTGTATCCCACCACAGCCACGGTTACAATCTCGTCCTTTTTTCGTCTTTTTCTTAACAGCTCTCTGTGCTTTTTTATGTTTTCCAATTCCTTTTGCAGATTTGAAATCCTGTTTCTGATGTGTCGTCTGTCGGTTTCCAGCTTTGTTTCGCCCGGGCCTCTTGTGCCTATTCCGCCACCCGTTCGCGACATATTTATTCCTGCTCCGCGGAGTCTCGGCAACATATATTTGAGCTGAGCAAGTTCAACCTGGATTTTGCCTTCGGTGCTTTTCGCCCTCATGGCAAATATATCCAAAATAAGCATAGATCTGTCCAACACCTTAACACCGAAATAATCGGACAGATTCCTTAGCTGGACAGGCGATAAATCATCGTCAAACACGATCAGGTCTATGCCGTCTGTTTGAGTTATCTGCTTTATTTCTTCAAGCTTGCCCTCACCCATGTATGTTGCGGAATCTATATCCGCTCTGTTTTGTACAACGGTGTACACAACAGTCGCCCCCGCAGTTTCACAGAGCTTTTCAAGCTCGTACATGGATTCGTCGGTTGTATCGTTTATTATGTCTCTGCTGTTTGTGTGTATGCCTGCCAAAAGTGCCCGTTCCTGTTTTTCGCTCGTCGAATAAAGCATGATTTCCCTCCGGATTTTTTGTTTGTGTATATTTTACCACTTTTTTTATAATTAGTATAGTCTTTTTCAAAAGAAAAAAAACGGCGTGTATTTTAATACAAACTGACAGACTGCGAAAAAGGAGGTTAAATTTCGCCAAAACGAATTCGTCGGCGTACATAGGTACGTTAGAATTCGTTTTGACGGAAAGCAAGCAATGGCACGGAATCTTACAAAATCCGTGCCATTAACTCTTAATAGCGGAACGACACATAGGCCGTTCCCCACAAAAATATTTTTTAATTAAAATTATTATTTTTACCGCTTGCGGTTAAACAACTTTTTCTCAGCCTGTCTATTTGTATTCTTTGCAAAACAACGCCCTTATATACCCGTTTGATTTATCGGTAGAATCTATGTAAAAGCCTCTGCCATAGTAAAATCTTACCAATGAACTTATCTTTGACGACGTGTGCAGCCAAAGCTTTTTTATACCGTGTTCTGTCATTTTTTCATCAACCGCTTTGATGATAGCCTTTCCGATACCGCCGTTACGCAGATAGCTTTTTACGCCGAAACGACTCAGATAGGCGTTGACGTCATCCGTTATTTCCACTCGCACGCAACCCAATATCTGCCCCGCGTCTTCTGCAACAATAACTATTTTGTTATTAATATCATACAAAACATCTTCTATTGTTTCATGCAACGCTTTGGTATCGCTTATTTCCGCAAGCTTTATATATGACAAAAAAGCCTGACGGGTTATCTTTAAAATGTCGTGTGCATCTTCGATTTTGGCACTTCTGATAACTATATTATCGTTCATCGGTAAAAAATCCCTTTCAATGTTATGCCATCAAAATAGCCATAACAGCCTTCTGAGCGTGCAGACGGTTTTCTGCCTCGTCAAAAATAACGCTTTGAGCGGAGTCTATAACATCCTCGGTAACTTCAAAGCCTCGGTATGCCGGCAGACAATGCATAAATATTGCATCATCCTTTGCTTTGGCAAAAAGCTTTTTGTCTATCTGATACGGCAGGAAAATCTTTACTCTCGCCTCTTTTTCCGCTTCCTGACCCATGCTTACCCAAGTGTCGGAATACACAACGTCTGCATCTTTAATAGCCTCAACAGGGTCGTTTGTTATAACTATATTTGAGCCGCTTATCTTTGCGTCAGCCTTTGCATTTTCAACAATTTCGGCATTACATTCATAACCGGCAGGCGTAGCCACAGACATATCCATACCCACTTTTGCACAAGCATACAACAGCGAATGTGCAACATTGTTGCCGTCGCCGATATACGCAAGCTTTAAGCCTTTAAACTTGCCCTTATGCTCCTGTATTGTCAGCAAGTCTGCCAATGCCTGACAAGGGTGCAACAAATCCGTCAAGCCGTTTATGATAGGAATGGTGCCGTATTTCGCAAGGTCTGTAACGTCCGAGTGTGCAAAGGTGCGAATCATTATGCCGTCAAGATAACGCGACAAAACATTTGCTGTATCGTATATTGTTTCACCTCTGCCGAGCTGTATGTCATTACTGCTTAAAAACAACGGGTATCCGCCCAACTGATACATACCCACTTCAAACGATACTCTTGTACGCGTGGATGATTTTGTGAATATCATACCGAGCGTTTTACCCTTTAACAGCGGGTGTGATATACCGGCTTTTGTTTCCGCTTTAAGTTTTGCGGCAAGAGTTAATATCTGTTCAACCTCTTGAGTTGATGTTTCGTGCAAGCTTATTAAATGTTTCATGATATGTCTCCTTATTTCTTTATTTCGTTCAAAATTTTATCCAACACTTTAACCAAAAGATCTATATCCTGCTTTGTAACAATGAGTGCGGGCACAAAACGCAGGGTTTTTCCTCCGCAAAGGCTTGCCAGAAAACCGTTTTCAAACAGCTTGCCAAACACTTCCTTTGCAACGCTTTCGTCTATTTCAAGCCCGATCATAAGGCCTATTCCTCTTACATCTTTAATAAGAGTGTGTTTTTCTTTGAGTTTGTTAAGCTCCGCTTTAAAATAATCGCCTGTATTTTTGGCATTTTCAACCAGTTTGTCTTTTTCTATAATATCAAGCACAGCAAGTGCGGCACCGGTAGCAAACGGATTGCCGCCAAAGGTTGTGCCGTGGTCGCCCGGTTCAAACGCAGCTGCAAGAAAATCCTTTGCACACACAGCTCCTATTGGTATTCCTCCGCCCAATGCCTTTGCAAGAGTGAACACATCAGGTTCTATGTCAAAATTTTCATACGCAAACATTTTCCCCGTTCTTCCTATGCCTGTCTGAACTTCGTCTACCATTAATATTATGTCATTCTTTGTACATAAATCTCTGATTTTACCAATATACTCTTTTTCTACCGGATATATACCGCTTTCGCCCTGGATAAGCTCCAGTGTTATTGCGGCTGTTTTTTCGCTTAACGCTTTTTCCAATGCACTCCAATCGTTCATAGGCACATGCACAAATCCCGGAAGGAGCGGCTTGTATGGCTTTTGATACTTTGGCTGACCTGTTGCGGCAACCGTTGCCAGAGTACGTCCGTGGAAGGAATTTGTAAGTGTTATAATTTCTGTTTTTTGCGTCATGCCTTTTTTATAAAAATACGATTTTATCAGCTTAAAGGCACCTTCGTTTGCTTCCGCTCCGCTGTTGGCAAAAAACACTTTGTCGGCACAAGATATGCTGACAAGCTTTTCAGCCAGCCTTGCCTGATTTTCTATGTAGTAAAGACTGGAAGTGTGCAACGGCTTTTCAAGCTGTGCCTTCAACGCATCAATAAAGTCTTTATTAGAGTGTCCCAATGCATTAACGGCAATGCCGGCAAGAAAATCATAGTACACTTTGCCTTCCGTATCGTAGAGCTTAATGCCCTCGCCTTTGTTGAAGACAACAGGTGTTCTGTTACCGAAGGTGTTCATGTAATATTTTTTATCTAAATCTATTATTTCATTAAGCATTGTTTTATCCCCTTTTCCCAATTAATAATCATTATTCATAATTATACATTGCTATGCATAAAAATGCAACACTTTTTTTGATTTTTATTTGTTTTTATTGCATTTAACAGAAAAAATTGATATACTGTGTATAATTTGGTTATTTTATATAGTGAAGGGATTGAAAATAATGTCTTGCAAGCTGACTGTTATGCTTTCTGACAATAAATATGATATTATCTGCGAAGAAAATTCACGTCTTATAGATATACTTTCAAACAACAGCATACATCTGTCCGCTCCGTGTGGCGGAAAATGTTTTTGCGGAAAGTGTAAAGTTATCGTTGAAGGAGATACCTCATGCGAAGATGCGGAAAAGCCTTTTTTATCTGAAGATGAAATAAATTCGGGTGTGCGTCTTGCGTGCGTCAAACGCATAACGCAAGACACCGTTGTTAAAATACCAAACATTGACAACGCCAAAATTGCAATTGGCGGCATCATGCGTGATACAAAACTGAATCCCATTGTTACAAAAAAAGCCTTATCGCTTGATACACCCCGTCTCGACAACAGCAATCACGATCTTGACAGATTACTGGCGGCAGCGGGAAATTACCGCATAAATATACATGCCTTGCAAATGCTTGGCAAGCTGTCGGCAAAAAACATAACAGACATAACCGCTGTAATCATCGGTGATGAAATAGTTGCCGTGGAAGAGGGCGACTCGACCGGCACAAATTTTTCAGTCGCAGTTGATATAGGCACAACCACAATAGTTGCGTATTTGGTCAACCTTGCAAACGGTACTGTTGTCGGTAACGCATCGACAATCAACAAGCAAAACATCTTCGGCAGTGATGTTATTTCACGTATAAATCACACTATAGAAACCGGCGACGATACTCAAATGCAAAAAATAGTATCGGAACAAATCAATTCACTCTGCAACGAGCTCGCCGAAAAACAAAGTATAGATAAATCCAATATATACTCCGTTATGTTAACGGGCAACACCGTTATGTTACATTTTGCGTGCGGTTTTTCCACAGCTTCAATATCAAAAGTGCCGTTTAACTCCGTTACCATAGCTCCACAAATTCTGCGTCCGTCCGACATAGGCATATCAACGGGTCTTAAATTGTTTTTACCGTCCTCGTTTTCCAGTTATGTGGGTGCGGACATTACAACTGCCGCCGCCGCTTGTGAATTGGATAAAAGTGAAAAAGTATCGCTTTTGGTCGACATCGGCACAAACGGCGAAATACTGCTGGGCAACAAACACAAATGCGTGTGCTGTGCGACAGCGGCAGGCCCTGCTTTTGAAGGGGCACACATTGAAAAAGGCATCGGCGGCGTCAGCGGTGCGATAAACAAATTCGTAATGGACAAAGATGCCGGTATACACATCGAAACAATAAATGATGAACCTGCCATAGGCATATGCGGCAGCGGTGTGTTGGACATTGTGGCACAACTTTTGAAATACGGTATCATAGACGAAACCGGTCGCATGCTTGACAAATCCGAAATACCGCAACCGTTTAACGCATTTGTACAAGGCGAAGGCATTGATGTTCGCTTTTACATAACCGACGAGATATACCTTTCGGCAGGCGATGTGCGTGAATTACAGCTGGCAAAGGCATCAATAGCCGCAGGCATAAACGTTCTTATGAAGGAATACTCCGCTACGGCCGATAATATAGAAACGGTGTATCTTGCCGGCGGATTCGGCAGCTATATGAACTCTGACAGTGCCGTTATGATAGGTCTTTTGCCAAAAGAGCTTCAAAACAAAATAACCGTATGCGGCAACGCTGCCGGCAACGGTGCGGTAAGTATGCTGTTAAATAAAGATCTGTTTTACAATCTGCCTCTGTTAAACTGTGAATATATAGATTTGTCAACCAATTTGGATTTTCAAACAGAATATATCGACTGCATGATGTTTTAAAACATAACTCATAATTGATTTTTATACGGTATAAACCGGATACAATATTTAAACGGAAAATTTTAAAAAAATGCTTGATTAATATAATGTACTAATATATAATGTGCGTGTGAATGTAAAGATGCATTCCGTAAAATACGAAAATAACTTTTTGGCACATCATTACTCTCATGAAAAAACTACCGGACATGAGAGTCGGATATGTTTTATCAAATCAAAAACAAGTATTCAGGAGGCTGAAACGTGAAAGAACTATTTGCAGAAATATCAACCGCACTTCAGCAAGGCAGACATTTGGTAGTTAAAGAGTTGATTCAGAAAGCGTTGGACGAAGGTGCCGAACCTCGTGATATTCTTAACGAGGCTCTGCTTGACGGCATGAACGTCATAGGTGAAAAATTCAAGAAAAACGAAGTATATGTTCCTAACGTGCTTATTGCCGCACGTGCAATGAACGCAGGTACGGAGATATTAAAGCCGCTGCTTGTTGCAGACGGTGTTAAACCTATCGGAAAAGCCGTTATCGGTACGGTTGCGGGAGATATGCATGACATTGGAAAAAACATTGTAAAAATGTTGCTTGAGGGTAAAGGTATAGAAGTTATAGACCTTGGCGTTAATGTTTCCGCCGACAAATTTATCGAAACTTTTATAGCGGAAGACGCTCAGATAATATGTTGTTCCGCTTTGCTTACAACAACCATGCCCGAATTCAAAAATGTTGTTGACGCCGCTGTTAATGCCGGCATACGCGACAAAGTTACAATCATGGTAGGCGGTGCACCTGTAACGGATGAATACTGTAAAAGCGTGGGGGCGGATATTTACACTCCTGACGCTGCTTCTGCCGCAGATGCTGCTGCCGCTGTTTTAACGGGGCAGAAATAATATAATGTCTACTGAACAAAGCCTTTTTCGGGTTCATGGCATTAATTGAACTCCTGTTTAATATAGTAAAAACGAAAAAAACCTCTTTGGTATTTTAGTAATGCGTTCGCCAAACTACTTACTATCTTACTCAAAGAGGTTTTTATTTTTTTATTACGGTAATACAATGGTATTTTTTCCGACTTCAAACACATAATCGCCGGATTTGAGAATCTGTGCCAAATCGAACGAATCCTTAGGCAATACGGTTGTTCTTAATGCCGTCAGCCCCTCATGTCCACAATCTTTATGGTGAAAATCAGTTCCGGCAGTTCGGATTTTGATGTTATTTTCATGTGCGTATTTTGTTGCCATTGCAATACGCGAATTATGGTTGGGATGCAGGTTGAAAATTTCTATACCGTCGAGCAACTGCGGATCAACCAATTCCATATTGTTCCTGAACGGATGTGCCTGTATGAACACGCTTCGCTCAAGGGTAGTTTCTTTTCTGAATTTTTCAACGCCTTTATCAAACCAATCGTAACAGAACGACAAAATATCTCTGTCAACACCGAACAGCAGATAATCGTTGGTGTTTTCCGTGAATCTGAGTTCAGCCCCCAAAATCACCTTCAAACCGTATTCTTTTGCATATTCTGCCGTTTCCTCGTAGCTTTTTATATAAGCGTCTATGATTTCTTCTTTTGATTTGTCTCTTAAAAGTCCGCGGAAAAAATGATTTGTTATAACCAAGGCGTCATAATTTTGTTCATGATATATCTTTGCCATTTCTTTAGGCGAAACATTACTGCAACCGCTCACGGGGTTAGTGTGTGCGTGCAGTTCCGTTCTGTATTTGTATTTTGCAAAAAGATCCTTTTTCAGTTGCTCTATCATGGTACATCTCTTTTCTTTGATGCTTTACAGATTTATTTTCAGAACAAAGTTCTGTGTTGCCTCAAAACCATCCACATTAACGCCGTTGCTTGCATAAAAATATGCCGGCTTTCCGTCTCTCATCAATACAGCAGGACGTTCAAATTTTATTTTTCCTCTGCCGTAAGGATATGCGGCATTTTCAGGAATATCGCGATAGTCGCTCATCAGACCGAAGCCCACTTTAGCATCGGCAAGCTTGAATAATTTGCCGTCTTCCGACTCCCAAAGTATTCCATAGCCCAACACGCCGGTATTATCGCCGAAATTATCACATGTCAACAGATAATATTTTCCGTCCCACTCAAAGCAGGTGGTATCTTCTATGTAGTTAACGTTATCGGTTATCTGTGATGCAGATATGGTGTAAGGTCCTTCAAGCTTATCAGCCACAGCATAGCCGTATTTACTGTCGGCCTGGCTGAGTCCGGCTTTGAAATAGATATAATACTTATCTTTAACTTTCATAATGTCCGGATTATCCGTACCCTGTGCGGAATTTGCCGTCCAGCCTGTTGCTTGCGGACGTATAACGATTCCGTCCTCACCAACAAATTTCCAAGGACCGTTCAAGCTGTCTGCAACCGCAAGACCGATAACCTGACCGTTAATTGCATCCGGAACACCTTTCTTTGTTTGCACAATATAGTTCATGCAATATCTGCCGTCAATCTTTTTAACATGAACGTTATGCGGTGCTATCTGTCCTTTAGGCATGATGTCGTTATGCAAAACAGTTTCAACATATTTGAAAGGTCCTTCAGCACTGTCGCTTATAAAATGTGCTATTTCACACTCGGTTACCCAGCCCCCCATTTTGCATCTTGCAGGCCAACGTGAAACGAACAGATGAGTTTTGCCCTCATCATCGTCAATAGGTGAAATACACCAGTTATACCAATCTTTATCGGATACAGCCGTGCCTATATACTCCATTTTTGCCGCCATGGCACTTACAGGCATTTTAAGTTCTTTTCCTTCTGCTGATTTTAATGTGTACATATTATCCTCCACAATTATTATTCAGCTAATGCTGATATTGTTTCTTTTAACTGCTCGCGTATTTTTATCTTTTGAGGACATTTTTTCTCGCATGCACCGCATTGAATACAATCGGCAGGATTTGCCCCGTCGCGTTCGCTTTTCCCGAATTTTGCAAAACGCTCTTTCGCCAAATCCACCAAACCGTACACTTTATAGTAGTTCATTGCGGAGAAAACGTCCGGTATTTTAATTCCCTTAGGACACGGCATACAATAGTTACAGCCCGTACAATAAAGCTCCGACAAACGTTTATTTTCTTCCATCATTTGTTTTATCTGTTTTGTTTCTTCGTCTGTAAGCGGTGTTTCTATATTTGCCACCTTAAGGTTTTGTTTAACCATATCCATATTGCCCATACCCGACAACGCACAGTCTATGCTATGATTAGCCAGAACAAAACGCAATGCCATTTCAGGCGTGCTGACATACTCTCTCTTAAGCATAGAGGATATAACTTCACTCTGCATGGACAAACGTCCTCCGGCAACAGGACCCATAGCAACAACACCGAGTCCTTTGCTTCTTGCATAGTCTATACTGTCTTCGTTGGAGCGGTCCAAAAGATTATACTGACACAAAACACTTTCGAACACTTCCCCAACATCTATTATGTATTTCATGTTTTCGGGTTTGTCGTGAAACGAGAAAGAGATATGATTTATCAATCCTTCTTCTTTACACTTGATTGCTTCTTTTAACAAATCGTTTTTTATTATGATGTTATCAAAAACGTTTTTGTTTATGCCGTGAAAATGATAAAAGTCTATGCAATCGGTGTCGAGTTTTCTTAACTGATCCTCCAAGACTGACCTGTAGTTTGAACGGTCGGAATAATCTCTGACCGGGTACTTTGTTGAAAGCATCATCTTTTCACGCCAGCCGTCTTTAAGCGCTCTGCCGACTGCTATTTCACTTTCGCCCTCACAGTAAAAATAAGCCGTGTCTACATAATTAACACCGTTTTCAAATGCGTGACGCAATATTTGTATGGCTTTGTCGTAATCAACATGGTTTTTATCATCAATCTTAACCATAGGAAGACGCATGGAACCAAATCCCAGTGCCGATATTTTTTTGCCGGTTTTACCAAAATCACGATACTGCATAAATTACTCCTCCGTTAATTTATATAGTTTTATGTTAACACTTCCAAGACGTACAAATTCTACCATAACAGTATTCAAAATTCAATGCTTTTTTGTGATTTTTCTGCATTTTAAAATATTAAAAAAAATGCAAAAAAAGTATTGACAAAAGTTAGCCAAATGTGTATAATTATCTACGTTGCTGATTGAGGCAACAGAAAAATAATAAAAATATGACTCATTAGCTCAGTCGGCAGAGCACCTGACTTTTAATCAGGGTGTCCGGAGTTCGAATCTCCGATGGGTCACCATAGCAATATTATCCGAACTGTTTATGTTCGCTATAATAATAAAACTCCGTAGCTTTTAATCTGCTGCGGAGTTTTATTATTAAATATTTATAACATTATACATGAAATAAATAACCTATAACGATGCCTACAACTGTTGTAATTACCGTGGCAATTACCAGCTCCCACCGTTTTGCCGGTTTGTCCTCTATTGTTTTTAATCTATCCGACATAACGGTTATATCACGTTGCATGGTTTCTATGCTTGATGCAAGCTTATATACTGATTCAGTAAGTGCTTCAACGCTATCTATACGCTTATGTGCCGATTTCAAAGATTCTTCAATGTGTGCAAGTCTATTTGTAGCTTCCAGTTTAAATTCTTCCATATCTTATTCCTCGCCTTCTTAAAATTTCCGAGGTTCGTCTGGATTGTTTAACGCACCGAAAAGTGCAATCAATTGTATAATAACATTATTTGAAAAATTTCAATTTTTTTGTGCAATTGTCAGAACCTCACTCAAATATGGCTTATTGACGTTATATTTATCTTATGATACTATATTACAAAAATACGAAAGCAATGAATCATGATTATGAACGATATACTTAAAAAATGTGAATTATGTCCACGGTTATGCCGTGTCGACCGGTATGAGCATGTCGGATATTGCGGATGCTCAAACCAAATACTTGCCGCCAATGCTATGCTTCATTTTTGGGAGGAACCGCCGATATCGGGCATAAACGGCAGCGGAGCCATCTTTTTTTCAGGCTGTACTTTAAAATGTGTCTACTGTCAAAACAGGCAGTTAAGTCATGAGCATTACGGAAAAATAGTATCGGAGGAACGGTTGGCAGAGATCATGCTGTCTTTGCAAGAACAAAAGGCACATAACATAAACCTTGTTTCACCAACGCAGTTTGTGCCGCAAATAATATCATCTATCAATATTGCCCGAAAACACGGGTTAAAAATCCCTGTCGTATACAATACCGGCGGATACGAAAGAGTTGAAACCATAAAGCTTTTGCACGGTTACGCAGACATTTATCTGACCGACATAAAATACTTCGACGACAGCATTTGCGAAAAATACAGTCATGCAAAAGACTATTTCCTTCACGCTTTAAATGCCGTCAAGGCAATGATTGAGTCGGTTGGCGAATGTGAGTTTGATGATTCCGGTATGATGCGTAAAGGGGTTATAATACGTCATCTTGTGTTGCCGAATTTAAAAAACGACAGCAAGAAAATATTATCTGTGTTAAAGGATGAAATTGACATTTCAAAAGTTAAGCTATCCTTAATGAGTCAATTTACGCCGGACTTTACGGAAGATAAATTTAAAGAATTAAAGCGAAAAATAACAACGCTTGAATATCAAAGCGTTGTTGATTATGCCTATGAACTGGGTTTTGAAGGATATATGCAGGATAAAACAAGTGCATCGGACAAATTTGTTCCCGAATTTAATATAAATACGCTATGAAACCGAAAAAAGAGACCTTGCCTCTCATTTTATAAGTATTTTTTCACACATATTCCTAAGGTGTATAGGGAACAACAATATTGACTATGCCGATTACCTATGAGATTAAAAAGTCTGTCCTTTATGCGGTAAACGTAAAAAAGAAGAACCAGTCCCCAAATGAGGCGGAGTTACCTGCAGATGCAGTTCCTCCAATAAAAGGTTCTTCCACTATTGGTATAGCAGACCTGCCTGAAGTTGTCAAGGATAACTTTTCAGATGCTTTATCTGACGATGTTTTAAATACATTAGGGTTCAAAGGAAAAGTAGCACTCTTTCAAAAATAAAATAAAAAAACTGCTATGAAGGATTAAAAAATCTTTCATAGCAGTTTTTTATACCGCAGTTTTCTTATATAAAAAACCGAACGGTTTAGATGCAGAATTTTTAATGAAATCAAAGCCTTTCGGCTTTGGTGAAATTAAATCCATCTTTTTTACCGACGTTAGGCGATTTCATCATGAAATGATTTCATCTGCGAAGCAGATTTATCCCGTCTTGAAAAGACGGATTTAACTAAAAAAACGACTTGTCGAAACAAGTCGTTTTTTCTGGTGACCCGTACGAGAATCGAACTCGTGATACCGCCGTGAAAGGGCGGTGTCTTAACCGCTTGACCAACGGGCCATATAAATCCGGCAACGATCTACTCTCCCGGGCAGTCTCCCGCCAAGTACCATCGACGCTGAGGAGCTTAACTACCGTGTTCGGTATGGGAACGGGTGTAC
>CAJOGA010000005.1 GCA_905233855.1 uncultured Clostridia bacterium | reverse complement strand
TTTTTTGAAAAATCTGTAACAGCTATAGCTTTTTCAATATGAAGCGGACGCGGCTTGCCGTCGGCACCAAGTCTGTTATAGTCATATATTCTGTATGTCAGGTCGGAGTTTTGCTGTATTTCAGCTATCAATATGCCTGCGTTTATTGCGTGAACGGTTCCGGCGTCAATAAACACAACGTCGCCTTTTTTTACATACACCTTGTTCAGAACTTCAAGCAAAGTGTTATCTTTAATTCGTTGAACAAATTCGTCTTTGTCAATATCTTTGTTAAATCCGCAATATAAAAACGCACCTTCGACAGCGTCAACAATATACCAAACTTCGGTCTTGCCATAGCTGTTTTCGTTTTTCAGTGCATATTCATCGTTTGGATGCACTTGTATTGAGAGGCTGTTTTTAGCATCGATAAGCTTTATCAAAACAGGGAAGAAGTCGAATGCGGCTGCAGATGTGCCGAGACAATCCGCTCCCATTTTATCCAAAGCATCTTTCAGCGTCATGCCCTTGTATGTGCCGCTGTCAACTATGCTCAAACCGTTTGGATTGCAGGACAGTTCCCACGTTTCCGCAACGATGTCATCGCTTTGCTTGCCATATTCTTTTTTTAAACGTTCTCCGCCCCAAATATAGTTTTTATAGGCTGGAGACAAAGATAAAATTTCTGTCATATTATCAGTCCTATCTTAATTTTTCCAGAGCATAGCCGCACCTACTATGCCGGCATCGTTGCTTAATGTTGCTCTGCGTATTTGAGTTTTGTTTTTCAACTGTTTGGATGCATAGCTGTATTTGTCGGCAAATTCTCTGAGCGGATTGAGAATATAATCGCCTTCGTTTGATATTCCGCCGCCTATAAGTACAACATCCGGCTGGAATATATTTATTGCATTAACAATACCTTCCGCAAGGTAAGACAAGAATGTATCAACAACCTCCTGAGCGGCAGTATCACCTTTTTTTGCAGCTGCAAATGCAGTTTTTCCGTTTACTTTGCCATCTTCTTGTGCAAGCTTATTCATCAAGCTGTTTGGAAATTGCTTCATTTTTGCTTTGGTTTGGTTTATCAAAGCCGTTACCGATGCATATGCTTCAAGACAACCTTTTCTGCCGCAAGTACAAGGTTCACCGTCTTTAATAAGAATGGAATGACCGAACTCGCCGCCGGCGCCGTTAAATCCTTCAAGAATTTTTCCGTTTATAATGATTCCGCCACCGACGCCTGTGCCTACTGTGATAACAACAGCGTTTTCACAGCCCTTTGCACCGCCTGCTATAAATTCGCCTAAAGCACCGCAGTTAGCATCGTTGGAAACGTATAACGGTTTGTTTGTATATTTTTTTAAAATGTCAAACAGCATAACATTTTCCCAACCGAAGTTATTGGAATACAAAACTATACCGTTCTTCGGATCTATAGTACCGGGGGCTCCTATGCCTATGCTTTCTATGTCATCTACAGATATTCCCGCTTTTTCACACGCCATAGCAACGGAATTGTACATATCTTTTATAACTTCTTCCGCAGGACGTTCTTTTAATGTTTTTACTGATACTTTTGCAACTATTTCATTTTTTTCGTTAACTATACCCGTTGCAATATTTGTTCCGCCTAAATCTATACCGGCATAATACATTTTTTGTTCTCTCCTTGAATTATTTTTTTATTCTCAATGTTTTAATTTCAAACGGTTTGAATTTGAGAGTCAGACCGTTGTTGTATTCAACAGTGCCTGTTTCTTCTTCAAGCATGTTTGTTTCTGTTAT
Source organism: uncultured Clostridia bacterium (assembly GCA_905233855.1). Classification (GTDB taxonomy): domain Bacteria; phylum Bacillota; class Clostridia; order UBA1381; family CAJOGA01; genus CAJOGA01. The sequence continues at coordinate 37,303 of CAJOGA010000005.1, read as the reverse complement.
TGATTTAACGTTAAACGCAGTTGTAAGGTTACAGAATGTCGTATTGCCCTTTGCTTCATACAAGCGGACAATAATGTCGCCGCTTCTGTCTTCAGCAAGCTTAACTGTTTCTATCAAAACATTTTCCGCATCAACGTTGAACCAGCTCATATTGCCTGCAGAACCTGCTTCACAGCTTACAGGGTAGTTGAGTTCATACGCACTTCTGATAATGTCTGAATCGTTGAAAGAACCGTTCCAGAAGGTGAAGGAATATGTGAAGTTGTGAACATCCTTATCAGCGTCAGGGTCAGGGTGCATAGATGATTTTAAGAGTGTAAGGTTAAGTTCGGACGCTGTTGTGCTTATTCCGTATTTGCAGTTGCTCATAACAGCGATACCGCGATTAGGCTCTGCAAGTGCAGACCATTTATGCATCGGAACTTCAAATCTGTCAGCGTCGTGCGGACGTGATGCGTGAGTAGGTCTTTTTATGCATCCGAATTGCAAACCGTGCATTGCTTCGTTTGTGTGTATGTTTGTTTGGAAAGATACTTTAAGTAATTTGTGGGTTTCTTTCCAGTCAACGGTTGTGTCAAAATCAAGACGCTTGCTGTTGGCTTTTAATGTAACAACCTGGCTTAAAGTTGACTTATTGACTGTTTTCTTAATCAAAATCGATTTGTAAAGTTCGCCTTCGGCTATAAGCGATATCTCCGCTTTAGAATCAAGTTCAACAGGACTTTCCTGATAATATCTTTCTATTTCCCATGCATCAAATCTCGACGGTACATCTTTATACATTCTGAATTGATTCATAACTCCGTTGCAAAGGTCAAGCTTGCTTTCTTTGTCGAAAGCACTCACTATTTCGCCGTTGCCGTTAAACTCAATTCTGATATATTTGTTTTCCAAAACATACGGATTGCCGTTTATACACATACCGTCTTCAACAGCACATGCGGCTGAAGATAAGTCGGAATATCCCATAGCGGGAATCTTAACCATTGCATAGCCGTCCTGACAAGGTATGCCGTCGACAGGCTTGCAGTTTTCGGGGAGCTTAACAATTTCTTCTCTGTCCCATGAGAGCGAGTTGAACACAGCAGCACCGTTTTGAGAGGAAAGGCTTTGTTTGGCTTTTTGTATCAATTCATTTGCACTGTCAAGAACATATTTAAGGTCAGCTCTTGCCTTGACATTAACCTCTTTTATAGACGTCCCCGGAAGAATATCGTGGAAATGGATAACCAATAAGATTTCCCAAAGCTCGTCCAATTTTTCGTAAGGATAGCTGTAACCGTTTGTTACAGAAGCAACAGCACTTAAAAATTCCGCTTCTCTCAAAGCTTTTTCACAGTAATTGTTACCTTGCTTGATTTTTGCCTGAGCGGTATATGTACCTCTGTGAGCAGGATAATACAGTTCGCCCACATATTTTGCAGTTATATTGCGTGTTTCGGCATCCTGGAAGAATTCTATAGGTGTGGACATTTTAGTGCGAGGTGCACCTTCCAAGTCCCTTGAACGACGCAGATATTCAATATCGGTACGAGTAGCACCGCCGCCACCGTCGCCGGCACCGAATCTTGCCATCATTGTTTTCTGACCGTTAAGTTCGCTTCGTTTACGCCATGCCGTTACAACGTTTGACGGATCAATAGCGGTGTAGTTACAGGAAAGGACTTCGGAACCGTCTATACCTTCCCATGTGAACACTCTGTAAGGAAATTGGTCGGCACTGTTCTGATAAGTTTCTTCAAGCTTACCCGTTGCAAAATATTTAATGCCGCAGCCTCTCATTATCTGAGGCATAACGCCTGAGAATCCGAAGCAGTCCGGCAACCACAACAATTGGTTGTCAACACCGAATTCATCTTTAAAGAAACGTTTGCCGTATACAAATTGACGGATAAGGCTTTCACCGCCTGTGATATTGGTGTCCGGCTCTATCCAAGCACCGCCTTCAGGCAGCCACTGACCGTCTGCGACTGCTTTTTTAACTCTGTCATATGTTTCGGGATATAATTCTTTTGCAAGTTTATATAAATACGCCTGAGACTGTGTGTATTTATAGTCTTTGTATTTGTCTATCAATGACAGCTGATTTGAGAATGTTCTTCCGCATTTACGCATTGTTTCTTCAATCGTCCAAAGCCAGCAAACGTCAAGATGAGACTGACCTACAGCAAACACGGTAGGCGAGGTTGTACCGTTTGTGCAAGCCATAAGCGGAGCCAAAGCTTCTCTCGCTTTGTACACAGATTCAATAAATTCATCATAATCAACTTCAAAGTCAACTATTCTTGTGAATTCCTTTAAACCGTCGTCTATTTCATCGACACGCATAAGATCGTTGTTTGTGTTGTTTCTTAATTTATATAACACTTCAACATCAGCAAACAACTGGAACACAGCTTCATTGAATTCGCCTATGGTTGTCCTGCCCAAAACAGGACGTGAATCGCCGTAGCCGGCAAAAGCTTCAACCAATACTTCGTATTGTTTGCCGTCTTCAGGATTTGGAAATGCAGCATACCTGTGATAACCGTCAGCTGCACTTATAAGTTTGTTGTCGATATACACAAGCCCTTCAGCACCACATGCTGTGTTTATGATATACTGTATATCTTTTTTTGTCTTTTCAGGTAATGTAACTGTTGCTTTAAACCAACCGTAACCGTACTTGTCGCCCCATTTATCGCCTTGTGATATAGGCTCAAAATCAAGGTTTTGTACTTCATCGGGTCTTAAAAATGTATTGGTTTTTGCATATGTAAATGTTACATCTTCTACAGGAGTGTATATACGATCCTGTAATTGCTTTTTCCAAAATTCAATTCTGGAAACCCATTCTTTTATCAGTGCCATGCAGTTTTCCTCCTAAAAATACCGTAATTGTTGCATAAACATACGTTGAAATCAATCAACCAGTAAATTCTAACATATTTATACGTAAAAATCCACAACTTTTTTAAATTTATTTTTTATTTTTTTCCACACCTGCTTTTTTACAATAAACCGATATAGGACAAATATCACATTTTGGTTTTCTTGCATTGCAAACAGCACGTCCGTGCATGACGAGCTGATGGCAAAAACGCGTTTGATACTCCTTTGGCACAATATCCGCAAGCTCAAACTCTATCTTTACGGGGGATGATTGTTTGGTAAGACCTATACGGTTGGCAAGACGTGTGGCATGAGTGTCAACTACTATGCCCGGTTTGCCGAATATATCGCCCAGCACAAGATTTGCGGTTTTTCTGCCGACTCCGGCAAGAGACGTCAAATCCTCCATGGTGTCAGGGACAATTGAATCGTATGCATCGCGTAACCGTTTGCAGCAGGCGATAATGTTTTTTGCTTTGTTGTGATAAAACCCCGTGGGCTTAATGTATTCTTCAAGTTCTGCGATATCTGCTTCCGCAAACGCTTCAACTGTCGGATAACGCTCAAACAATGCGGGAGTAACTGTGTTTACACGTGCGTCCGTGCATTGAGCGGCAAGCTGTGTTGCGATAAGCAGATGCAAAGCATTTGTGTATTCAAGCGTGCAATCGGCGTCGGCGTATATATCGTCAAACACTTTTTGTATAAGAAGTACTTGTTCTTTTTTTGTCATAATTCCACCTCCTAACATGATTTTAACTCTTTTATAACAATTATAGCAAAAATTTGACAACATACAAGTAAAAAATACTTGAACTTACGCTGTATAATTGCTATAATGTACTCAATATGTATATTGTGGGAGGATAAAACAGTGATTGAATACAACAGAATTAAGAAAAATGATCCTGAAATTTATGATGCAGTGATGAAGGAATTGAACCGTCAGCAAAATAAGATAGAACTTATTGCGTCTGAAAACTTTGTAAGCGAAACCGTTATGGAGGCATCCGGCACACCGCTTACCAATAAATATGCTGAAGGTTATCCGGGAAAAAGATATTACGGCGGTTGCGAATATGTAGATATTGTTGAAACACTTGCAATAGAAAGAGCAAAGAAACTTTTCGGTGCTGACCACGCAAATGTTCAGGCACATTCCGGTGCACAGGCAAACATGGCTGTGTTTTTCTCCGCACTCAACGTCGGCGATACCGTTCTGAGCATGAGTCTTGCTCACGGCGGACATTTGAGCCACGGTAGTCCGGTTAATATGTCCGGTAAAAACTATAATATTGTTCCTTACGGTGTAGATGAAAAAAATAACGTTATTGATTATGATGAGGTTCGCCGTTTGGCACTTGAGTGCAAACCAAAATTAATTTTGGCAGGTGCCAGTGCATATCCGAGAACAATAGATTTTGAAAAATTTGCATCTATCGCAAAAGAGGTGGGGGCATATTTCATGGTGGATATGGCTCATATTGCGGGATTGGTTGCAGCCGGACTTCATCCTAATCCTGTTCCTTATGCGGATTTTGTAACAACAACAACGCACAAAACCTTAAGAGGTCCGAGAGGCGGACTTATAATGTGCAAAGAGGAACATGCAAAAGCTATTGATAAAGCAATATTCCCAGGCATACAGGGCGGACCGCTCATGCATACAATTGCAGCAAAAGCCGTTTGCTTCAAGGAAGCGTTGTCGGATGAATTCAAGCAATATCAGACTCAGATAGTTAAAAACGCAAAGGCATTGTCCGAAGGCTTGATAAGCGAAGGCTTTGATTTGGTATCCGGCGGAACGGACAACCATTTGATGCTTGTAAATCTTACCAATCTTGACGTTACAGGTAAAGACGCTGAAAAGATGCTTGACGAGGTTGGCATAACAGTTAATAAAAACGCAATTCCTTTTGATACACGCAGTCCGTTTATAACAAGCGGTATCCGTATCGGAACGCCTGCCGTTACAACAAGGGGTATGAAGGAAGAAGATATGGCTGAAATTGCCAAACTCATTTCTTTGACTATAAAAGAATTTGATTCAAAGAAGGACGAAATTAAACAAAGAGTATCGGACTTGTGCAATAAATATCCGTTATATAAATAATTAAATATAACAGTGCCATTGCAGGATAGTGCATCTTGCCGCCTTGCATGGCATTTGTGCTGTTATGGAGGTGTTGACAATATGAACGTGCTGTATTTGGATTGTTTCAGCGGTATAAGCGGAGATATGACTATAGGTGCATTGCTGGATCTCGGTATAATTGATACGGACAAATTTGTCGCTGAATTAAAGAAATTATCAATAGCCGACGAATTTGAAATAAAAATATCAAAAACTCAGAAAAACGCAATTACCGCAACCGATTTTACCGTTTATGACCTTCATCACACGCATGACCACACAGAACACGGGCATCATCATGATGAACATCATCACGATGGGCATGATCACGAGCATCATCACGATCACCACGGAAGAAATTTTGCCGATATAAAGCAAATAATAAATCAAAGCAATTTGGACGAAAAGGTTAAAGCATTAAGTCTTAAAATGTTTGACTGCATTGCCGTGGCAGAAGCTAAAGTACACGGTAAAACCAAAGATGAAGTTCATTTTCATGAAGTGGGTGCGGTTGATTCTATAGTTGATATAGTGGGCTGTGCAATTTGTGTAACTATGCTTAACGTAGACAAAGTGGTGTGTTCGGTTATTAACGAGGGACACGGTTTCGTAGAATGTCAGCACGGACTCATACCTGTGCCTGTGCCCGCAACGGCACAAATTTTATCGTCGATAGATGCCGATGTCCGTTTTGTTGATATTGACTCTGAATTGGTAACGCCTACAGGAGCATCTGTTGTAGCCGCATTAACAAACGAATTCGGAAATATGCCTAATATAAAGAATTGCAAAATAGGCTACGGTGCAGGTAAAAAAACATTTGAAACACCTAATCTGTTAAGGGTTATGTACGGACAAGACGATAAAGAAGGCAATGGGGTTGTATTGCTTGAAAGTAACATTGACGACATGACAGGTGAAAATGCAGGGTACGTCATGGATAAATTGTTTGGTATGGGTGCGCTTGATGTTTTTTATACACCTATATATATGAAGAAAAACCGTCCTGCAATAAAATTGAGTGTTTTATGCCAAAAGGATGACAGGACAAAATTTGAGTATGCTATCTTAAAGGAAACAACAACTATCGGTATAAGATGTATTGATGTGTCAAGAACCGTTATGGAGCGGGAAGAATTTATCAAGCATACTTGTTACGGCGATGTGCGTATGAAAAAATGTATGTTTGAAGATATTGAAAAAATATCACCGGAATATGAAGATGTAGTTAAGATAGCAAGAGAAACAGGGCTAACGTTTAATACTGTCTGCAGCAATTTGATGAATAATTAACATAAGGAGAATATATATGGATTATGCAAAAGAATCTACAAAAAAGCACTATGAATGGAAAGGCAAAATAGAAGTTATAAGCAGAGTGCCTATCGAAAGCAGAGACGATTTGTCTTTGGCATATACTCCGGGCGTTGCTCAGCCTTGCCTGGAAATTCAAAAGGATATAAATAAGAGCTATGAACTTACCAGACGTGCTAATTTGGTTGCGGTTGTAACCGACGGAACCGCTGTGTTAGGTCTTGGCGATATAGGCCCTGAGGCGGGAATGCCTGTTATGGAGGGTAAATGTGCGTTGTTCAAAACGTTTGGCGATGTTGACGCTGTGCCTCTTTGTATCCGTTCTAAAGAGGTTGACGATATAGTTAACACGGTAAAACTGCTTGCCGGAAGCTTTGGCGGTATAAATCTTGAGGATATCTCCGCTCCGCGTTGTTTTGAAATAGAACGTAAATTAAAAGAATGTTGCGATATTCCGATTTTTCATGACGACCAACACGGCACAGCGGTTGTAACTTTGGCTGCACTGATAAACGCTCTGAAGCTCACAGGTAAAAAAATGGACGAAATAAGAGTAGTAACAAGCGGTGCCGGTGCTGCAGGCATAGCTATCATAAAGCTGTTGATTGCCATGGGATTAAAGGACGTTGTACTGTGCGACCGTAAAGGTGCCATATACAAGGGAAGAGAAGGACTTAATACCGAAAAAGCCGAAATGGCGGAGATAACAAATCAGCAGTGCCGAAAAGGAACACTTGCCGATGTTTTAAAGGGAGCGGATGTATTTATAGGTGTTTCCGCACCGGGTTGTGTAACCGAAGATATGGTTAAAAGCATGAATAAAAATCCTATTTTATTCTCGATGGCAAATCCTACACCTGAAATAATGCCCGATTTAGCCTATAAAGCAGGTGCTGCTGTTGTGGGAACCGGAAGAAGCGATTATCCTAATCAGATAAATAATGTATTGGCGTTTCCCGGAATATTCCGCGGGGCGTTAGATGTTCGTGCAAGCGATATAAACGATGAAATGAAGATAGCTGCCGCACAGGCTATTGCGTCATTTGTTACAGACGACAAGCTTTCCAAAGATTACATAATACCGAGTGCGTTAAATAAAGACGTTGTGCCGGCTGTTGCAAAAGCTGTTGCAGCTGCCGCTAAAAAATCGGGCGTTGCACGTATATAGACGGTTAAGTTTTATACAAAGTAACTAAAAATATCAATTAATTTTGTTTAAATGTGGACTAACAAAAGATATCAATTTATGATAAAATACTATAAAACATAAACTCAGGAGGTTTTATTTAAATGGCAGATTTGCAATTAAAGGGCATATATAAAAGATATCCGGGCGGTGTTACCGCAGTAAGTGATTTTAACCTTGATATTCAAGATAAAGAATTTATAATTCTTGTTGGACCTTCGGGCTGCGGTAAATCAACAACATTAAGAATGATTGCCGGTCTTGAGGAAATATCTGAAGGCGAATTATATATAGGCGGAAAGCTTGTTAATGACGTTGCACCTAAAGACAGAGATATAGCAATGGTTTTCCAGAACTATGCGTTGTATCCGCACATGACAGTGTTTGAAAATATGGCATTCGGTCTTAAATTAAGAAAAACACCTAAAGACGAAATCCGCAGACGTGTTGACGAAGCGGCTAAAATATTGGATATAGAGCATTTGCTTGACAGAAAGCCTAAGGCTTTGTCAGGCGGTCAGCGTCAGCGTGTTGCCTTGGGTCGTGCTATAGTACGTGAACCTAAAGTATTCTTGATGGACGAACCTCTTTCTAACTTGGATGCTAAATTGAGAGTTCAGATGAGAACGGAAATCGGTAAGTTGCATCAAAAATTACAAACAACATTTATATACGTTACCCACGACCAAACAGAAGCTTTGACAATGGGTACAAGAATTGTTGTTATGAAAGACGGTCTTGTTCAACAGGTTGATACTCCTGTAAATCTTTACAACAAGCCTAATAATATGTTTGTTGCGGGATTTATCGGCAGCCCTCAGATGAACTTTATAACAGCAACTGTTGTCAAGAAAGACGACGGAACATACTTGGAATTCGGTAAAACTTCTATAAAAGTTCCGGAAGGTAAAAGTGCTAAAATTGCTGATTATGTTGGCAAAGAAGTTAAATTCGGTATCAGACCTGAAGATATTCATGATGAAGAAGGCTTTATAGCATCTGCTCCTGAAAGCACAGTATCGGCTTATGTTGAATTAACCGAAATGATGGGTGCGGAAGTGTTCTTATATCTGAAAATTGAAGGTTTACCGTTCACTGCACGTGTAAATCCGCGTACCACAGCAAAAACAGAAGATACAATCAAAGTTGCTTTTGATACAAATAAACTTCATATCTTTGATAAAGATACAGAATTGACAATTTGCAACTGATACAAATTTAAATAAGCTTTCAAAGGATATTGAGATCGGCGACGGTTTCAATATCCTTTTTATTTTAAAAAAATTAAAAAAAGGTATTGACAAACTGAAATATAAGGACTATAATGTGCATGAAAGGTCAAAGAAAGTCAAAGTCAAAAAACATTTTTGAAAGCTGGTGAGTGTTATGGGGATATCCGATAAGATAGAACAATTTATACATGAACTGTTAAAAAATGAGGATGATTGGCTGGAGCTTAAACGTAATGAAATGGCACAAATATTTGAATGTGTGCCTTCACAAATTAATTATGTTATCCAAACAAGATTTAATCCGGAAAAAGGGTATATGGTGGAAAGCCGACGCGGAGGCGGCGGATTTATAAGAATCAAGAAGGTGTGTAACGATGAAAATGTTTTTGAACTTTTAAACGGTATGTCAAGCATCGGCTCCGGCGATGCCGCTTCAATGATAAAGGAGCTGTATAAAAATAATAAAATAACCGCAAGAGAAGCTGATATAATGTTTAGTGCATTGAGTGATAAATCTTTATCAAAGGTTGATAACAAAAATGTTGTGCGAAGCGATATTTTAAAAAGCATGATATTGGCTTTGCTTAATAACTGATTGAAAGGAATGAATGTATATGTATAATTTTTTTGATGACTTTTTCGGCGATAGTTTTATAAACGATCTTAATTTAATATCTCAAATACTCTCGAATTCTACTGTTAAACCGTGCGACCAATGCGGATGCACGTATGAGGAATTCAGGAAAACCGGACTTTTAGGATGCGGCAACTGTTATAATGCGTTTTACAGCGAAATAGAACCTATGCTTAAAGAAATACAATTCAACACCCGTCATAAAGGTAAAATACCAATGCGATCGGGCGTTGGGTTAAGAAAAGAACAAAAGCTGGCAAAATTAAAAGAGCAGCTGAACGAGGCTGTCAGAAAAGAAAACTACGAAGAGGCAGCAAAAATACACAAATCAATTCGTCAACTTGAAGATGAAAAATAAACCGTTCACAGGAGGTTTAATACAATGGCTATTTGGTATAAAGAAACACAAAATGACGACGATATAATATTGTCAAGCAGAATAAGGTTAGCAAGAAATCTGAAAAATTATCCGTTCATCACCAAGCTTAATGATGAGGGAAGAGAAAAGATTGTAAAGGAAATAAAAAAATCCGTTATGTCTTCCAATTCCGTATTAAAGGATATGTTTGAATACACAGACATAACCAAAACCTCTCCGTTAGAACGTCATTTGCTTAAGGAGGAACGTCTTATAAGCGAAGATATGGTTGAAACAAAAGGCAATGCCGGTTTGCTCGTAGATAAGGATAAAAACGTAAGTATAATGATATGCGAAGAAGATCATATACGATTGCAATGTATCTATCCGGGATTGAATTTGGAAAAGGCGTATGACATGGCGGACAAGATTGATAATGTTATCGAAGAAACTGTGGATTATGCTTTCAGTCCGCAATACGGTTATCTTACAGCGTGTCCTACAAATGTCGGTACAGGACTGAGGGCGTCGGTTATGGTACACATACCTGCAATTAATATATGCGGCAGAATGAAGGGATTGGCAGATATGTTGTCGAAGCTTGGACTAACGGTTCGCGGCTTATTCGGTGAAGGAAGTGAAGCTGATGGATATTTGTATCAGATTTCCAATCAGATAACGCTGGGTGTCAGCGAAAACGAAATTATTGATAAACTTAAAAATGCAGTTGAAAGCATAGTAACTATGGAAAAAACGTTGCGTCAAGAGTTAAAAGACAATAACCTCGTCGCAATATCAGACCGCGTTTGGCGTTCGTACGGTACGCTTAAATATGCACAGAGCATATCCGGAAAAGAAGCAAAACAATGTTTGTCTGATTGTTTGCTCGGAAAAAATATGGGAATAATTAACACTGTTGATAACATAAATCTTAAAGAATTGATGGTGTTATCAGAACCCGCACACATCAGCAAAGCTTTCGGCAAAGACCTTAAGCCGGAGGAGAGAGACGTCAAACGTGCGGAATTTATAAGGTCAATTATATAACGAAACAAGGAGTTGATATATATGATTTTTGATAACAGATTCACAGAAAAGGCACAGTCGGCATTAACACTGTCGCACAAAACAGCGTGCGAATTGGGACATAATTATATAGGCAGCGAACATTTGCTGCTTGGATTAATAAAAGAAAAAGGGTCTTTGGCTTCCAAAATATTGCTTAACAGCGGTGCCGATGAAGAAAAAGTTTTGCAGGTGGTTGAAGAGCTTTTGGGAACAGACTCACCGTTAAATCCTAATTCACAAATTGCCTTCACTCCAAGAAGCAAACGTATCATAGAACTCAGTCTTGCCGAGGCAAGACGTTTGGGGCACAGCTATATTGGCACAGAACATATTCTTCTTGCAATATTGCGTGAAGGTGAAAATGTAGCAATACAAATTCTCAACAGATTGGGTATAAACATTCAAACACTGTATGCAGATATTGTAAATTCAATAACTTCTTTTTCGCCAAACCAATCGTCATCGCAGAAAAGCGTGAATAATAAATCTGCCGATACACCTACGTTAAATCAGTTCGGCAGAGACTTAACACAAATGGCGAAGGAAGGCAAATTTGATCCTGTTATTGGCAGAGATAAAGAAATACAAAGAGTAGAACAAATTTTGTCAAGACGTACAAAAAACAATCCTTGTCTTATAGGCGAACCGGGTGTGGGTAAAACCGCCGTAGCTGAGGGGTTGGCACAAAAGCTTGCGTTGGGCGATGTTAGTGAATCTTTGAAAGATAAAAGGTTATTTGCACTGGATTTGTCATCAATGGTAGCGGGTGCAAAGTACAGAGGTGAGTTTGAGGAAAGACTCAAAAAAGCCATTGACGAAGTTGTTAAAGCAGGCAATGTGGTATTGTTTATAGATGAAATACACACTCTTATAGGTGCCGGTGCCGCAGAGGGAGCAATAGACGCAGCAAACATATTAAAGCCATTACTGGCAAGAGGCGAATTGCAGATAATAGGTGCCACAACTTTGGAAGAGTACAGAAAACATGTTGAAAAAGACGCAGCTCTTGAAAGACGTTTTCAGCCTGTAACTGTGGGCGAGCCTACGGTTGATGAAACATATCAGATATTACTCGGCATAAGAGACAAATACGAGGCACATCATTCCGCAAAAATCACAGACGAAGCTTTAAAAGCGGCGGCATCGCTTTCGGCAAGATATATTACCGACCGTTTTTTGCCCGATAAAGCTATAGACCTGATTGATGAAGCAGCGTCCCGCAAGAGATTGCAGGCATACACAGAGCCTGACGGCCTAAAAGAACTTGAGCAGGAACTGGAAAAAATAACAAAAGAAAAGGAAGCGGCCGTAACTGTGCAGGATTTTGAGAAAGCCGCAGCATTAAGAGATGATGAAAACAAGATAAAAGAAAAACTGGAAAAAGCACAGGGTGAATGGAAATCAACACATCATCAGGGCGAAATTGTAGTTGACGAGGACGCCATAGCAGATATTATATCCAGTTGGACAAATATACCTGTTAAACAGCTTGCAAAGGAAGAAAGCGAACGCTTGCGTAATTTGGAAACGGAATTGCATAAAAGAGTGGTTGGACAGAATGAAGCTGTTGAAGCGGTGTCCAAAGCAATTCGACGCGGCAGAGTAGGACTTAAAGATCCTAAACGTCCTATAGGCTCATTCCTTTTTCTCGGCCCTACCGGTGTTGGTAAAACCGAGTTATCCAAAGCACTTGCCGAAGCAATGTTCGGCGATGAAAATGCTCTTATACGAGTTGACATGAGTGAGTATATGGAGAAACATTCCGTTTCAAAATTTATAGGCTCACCTCCGGGATATGTCGGATATGACGAAGGCGGTCAGCTGACTGAAAAGATACGCAGGAAACCTTACAGCGTCATACTTTTCGACGAAGTTGAAAAGGCACATCCGGATGTGTTCAATGCTATGCTGCAGATACTGGACGACGGTATCCTTACAGATGCACAGGGCAGAAAAGTTGATTTTAAAAACACTGTTATAATCATGACATCTAATTTAGGTGCGAAAAATATGATGCAAAGCAGCTCGAAACTTGGGTTTGCAACTGTTGAAGAAGATAAGAAGGACGAAGATTATCAATTTATCAAAGAACAGGCAATGCAGGAAGTTAAAAAGCATTTCCGACCTGAGTTTTTGAACAGAATAGACGATATAATAGTGTTCAGCAGATTGAGTAAAACCGACATTAAAAATATAGCTGAAATTATGCTGGATAATTTGTCAAAGAGAATGTTAAATAACGAAATAAGCATTACATTTACCGATGCCGCTGTTGAACGCATTGCAGAGGAAGGCTTTGACGAAATGTACGGAGCAAGACCGCTGCGTAGGGCTATACAAAGTAAAATAGAGGACATGCTGGCTGAAAACATGCTTGACGGTAAGATAAAAAAGAACGACAACGCAACTGTGGACTATAAAAATGATGAGTTTTGCGTTGAAGTAAAATAATTCAACATGTATCAGCAAAAAAGCTGACAGTAACGAAGCTGTCAGCTTTTTTGCTGTGTTGAAAAAAATTTGTGCTTTGCTGATTATTTAGCTGTAAACAGGTTAAAAATAATATCATAGAAACAATGAAGGTAAGGTATAAATTATGAATATAAAAAATAAGTTTATAAAGCAAATGTGTATATCTTGCGTTGCAATGATATTTATAAATGCGTGTTCGTTTGCCGGCAAAGACCCAAACGATAATTCTTCTCAAATTCCGTTTAGTGCAGAACAAATATCAACATCGGAACCGCAGAATGAAAACAGCATTCCGACACCAACTCCTTCAGAAAATGAAAAGGAACCGCTGTCGGTTTTTGCCACACAAATAATAGATAAAAATTCCAACAGAATGGACAATATAAATCTTGCTTTAAAAGCGATAAACGGCAAGGTTATATGTATTGGAAAAGAGTTTTCTTTTAATGCGGCAACGGGGAAAAGAAGCTTTGCAAACGGATACCTGGAAGCACCTGTCATTGTTAACGAAAAAAAGGAGATGGGAATCGGCGGAGGTATATGTCAGGTCAGCACCACGCTGTTTAATGCTGCGGAACTTGCCGGTATGGATATAACCGAACGTTACAGCCATTCTGTGAATGTCAGTTATGTTGAAGAAGGCAGAGATGCCACTGTTGTGTACGGTCTTAAAGATTTGAAATTTATTAATAATACTGAAAAAAACGTTAAAATAGAAGCAAAAATCGAAAACGATACGGTTGTTGTAAAATTTTGGGATGCGAATTGAAAAAACACCGCCGATAATGCTTGATTTATATGAATGTGTATGGTAGAATGTTCAACTAAAGGAGAGGGTTATTAATGGCAATTTCGTTTGATTATTCAAAAACAAATACATTTATCGGAGAACATGAGATTTTGTCTTTAAAAGAACAAATAGCTTTGTCGGCAAAAACTCTTCATAACAAGACGGGTGCCGGCAGTGATTTTACCGGTTGGGTAGATTTACCTGTCAATTATGACAAACAGGAATTTGAAAAAATAAAAAAGGCGGCGTTAAAAATCCAAAGTGATTCCGATGTTTTGATAGTTGTCGGAATAGGCGGCTCATATCTTGGAGCAAGAGCTGCAATAGAAATGTTGAACCATAGCTTTTATAATCTGCTGGACAACTCCAAAAGAAAAACGCCTATGGTAGTTTTTGCCGGTAATTCCATAAGCTCTACATATATGATGGATTTACTGGAACTCATCGACGGTAAGGATTTTTCGGTTAATGTAATTTCTAAATCCGGAACTACAACCGAACCGGCTGTGGCTTTCAGAGTGTTCAAAGAATTGCTTGAACAAAAATACGGTAAAGATGAGGCGAAAAATCGCATTTATGCTACAACCGACGCAAGACGCGGTGCTTTAAAAAGTTTAGCCGATGCGGAAGGCTACGAAACATTTGTTATAAAAGATGATATAGGCGGACGTTTTTCCGTATTGACAGCAGTCGGACTGTTGCCTATAGCTGTAAGCGGTGTGGACATTGATCAGATTATGCTTGGTGCAAAAGATGCATATGAAAGATACTTGTCAGAAGATATTGAAAATAACGAATGTTATCAGTATGCAGCCGTAAGAAATGCTTTGTATCGCAAAGGCAAGACCATAGAAATGCTGGTGAATTATGAACCTGCTTTGCACTATTTTGCGGAATGGTGGAAACAGTTGTACGGCGAAAGTGAAGGCAAGGATCAAAAGGGGATATTCCCGGCGGCGGCTGATTTTTCTACAGATCTTCATTCTATGGGACAGTATATTCAGGACGGAAGAAGAGATATATTTGAAACTGTTTTGAGAGTTAAAAATCCTAAAAAAGATTTTGTCATAAAAGAGGATAAAGATAATATTGACGGGCTCAACTTTTTAAGCTCAAAAACACTTAACTATGTAAATGACCGTGCGTGCGAGGGCACGATTCTTGCTCATACCGACGGGGGAGTGCCTAACCTTATTATTAATATAGACTGTCTTGATGCATATAACTTCGGACAGCTTGTTTACTTCTTTGAAAAAGCCTGCGGCGTAAGCGGGTATATGCTCGGTGTTAATCCTTTTGACCAGCCGGGAGTTGAAGCATACAAGAAAAATATGTTTGCACTTTTAGGAAAACCGGGCTACGAGAAAGAAAAAATTGCACTTGAGAGCAGAATAAGTAAATAATACTTGAAATAAATTATGTTTTGTAGTATGATGTAGATGTAAACTGAAATGGCAGAAAAAGCTGTCGCTTCAGAATATATATTCACGGAGGAATTTACTATGTTAAAGATTTTAATAGGAAAAAAAGGAACAGGAAAAACAAAAACACTCATTGAAAATGTTAATAATACCGTCAGTGAAGCAGAAGGTAATGTTGTTTTTATAAGCAACGATACCTCAAGACATATTTATGATATTAAACATAACGTAAGAATGGTAGACACATCTGAATTTGATATAGACAATTACGATGAATTCTACGGTTTTGTATGCGGAATAGTTTCGGGTAATTTTGACATAACAAATATTTTTGTAGACAGCTTATTTAAAATTGTAAACGATAGTTTGGTTGATTTTGAATTGTTCTTAAATAACATTGAAAAATTGTCTGAAAAGTTCAATATTTCATTCCTGTTTACATTAAGCATAGATGAAGCTGCGGCTCCTGAATACATCAAAAAATACGTTTGATTTTTTATAGTACCCGGCACTTGGAGGTTATAATTAAATGCAGTATCAAAGCACCAGAAATAAAAGTATGCGATTTAGTTCATCCCAAGTTATAAAGCAGGGCTTGGCACAGGACGGAGGTCTGTTTGTACCTGTATCACAGCCGAGTGTAACTTTGGCGGAACTGGCGGATATGTCTAAAGTTAGTTATAATGAAAGGGCATACCGTATTTTGAGCAAATTCTTAACCGATTTTACAGAACCGGAACTGAGAGAATGTATCAATAATGCGTATACCAAAGAAAAATTTGAAACCGAGGCAGTTGCACCGGTGTATAAGTTGAATGAAGATACCTTTATTTTAGAATTGTGGCATGGACCTACCTGTGCATTTAAAGATATGGCTCTGCAGATTTTGCCGCATTTATTAACTCAGTCTGCTAAAAAAACAGGCGAAAATAAAGAAATTGTCATTCTTGTTGCAACATCGGGCGATACCGGAAAGGCGGCATTGGAAGGCTTTAAAGATGTTGCCGGAACTCGCATAATGGTGTTTTATCCTGAAAACGGAGTAAGCGAAATACAAAAATTACAAATGATAACTCAAGAGGGTAACAATGTCCATGTTGCGGCTGTTGCCGGTAATTTCGACGATGCCCAGAACGGTGTAAAAGCTATTTTCACCGACACAGCTTATAAAGCATTGCTTGAAAGCAATAATTTAATGCTTTCGTCGGCAAACTCGATAAACTGGGGCAGGCTTGTTCCTCAAATTGTTTATTATTTTTCGGCATACGCCGATATGCTCAATTCAAAAGAAATTGAATTGGGTCAGGCAATAAACATTGTTGTGCCTACAGGTAATTTCGGTAATATACTTGCCGCATATTATGCCTATAAAATGGGGTTGCCGGTTCATAAACTGGTTTGTGCATCAAATGAAAACAATGTACTTACCGAGTTTATAAAAACAGGCGTATATGACAGAAACAGAAAATTCTTCACAACAATTTCGCCGTCTATGGATATATTGATATCCAGCAACCTTGAACGTTTGTTGTTTGATGTTTCCGGCGAAGACGACGAATTGATAACAAAGCTTATGAAGAATTTGGCTGAGAATGGCAGATATGAAATACCGTCTGAAATGAAGGAGAAAATATCCGGTTTATTCTGGGCGGGTTCGTGCGACGATGCGTCTACCATGAAAACCATAAAAGATACCTACGAAGCATACGGCTATGTCATTGATACACATACAGCGGTGGGCAAGAAGATTTATGACGATTATAAAGACGCAACCGGAGATACTCATAAAACGATAGTCGCGTCAACTGCCAGTCCGTTTAAGTTTAACCAAAGCGTTATAATTGCACTTGAAGGACATCAGGTTGTTGCCGGTAAAGATGAATTTACACTTTTAAGTATGCTTTCGGAAAAAAGCGGCATGAAAACACCTAAGTCTCTGGCAGATTTGCAGACAAAACCTGTTATTTATGATATGTCTTGTAAAAAAGAACAAATGCAACAGGTTGTCAGCGATTTTCTTAAAATAGAATAGTTTTTTAAGCAGTGTGAATAATATTTTTGCACTGCTTAATTAATAAAAAACGGGAGAATAGTATGAATATTGTAATTGACAGATTTGAAGACGAATACATACTGGCAGAGCTTGAAAATAAAACTATTGTCAAATTGCCTAAAATATTGTTTCCGGATGCTGAAGAGGGTGATGTAATAACGCTTTATATCAATCATGAGGAGACCGAATCAAGAAAAGAAAATATAAAAAAACTGATGGATGATTTATGGGAAGATTAAATATGATTGTTTAAAAGCGGCTGTTCCGATTGAACAGCCGCTTTTTGCGTGTATATCAATATATATTCCATGCCTTTGGGATAAATAAATTATTGAAAACGTGTATGGCGTATCGGTCGCTCATGCCTGAAATATAGTCGCATACCACTTCATCGACGCTGTATTTTTCAAGGAACGGTTTAACATCATCAGGAAGTGAATCTTTATTTTTTGTAAAATAATTATATAACTCCGACACTACATGCCGTGCTTTTTGTTCTTCTGTTTTTGCGGTAGATTTTTCACTGTACACATTTTCAAACAGAAATTTCCGCAAGCCCATCATTGCGTTTTGCACGTTTTCGGACATATATAGATCCGGTTTATCCATGCTGTTTTCGATTATATCGTTTATGAGCGTATTTATACGTTTTGAATGACGCTCTCCCAAAACAAGCCTGTACTCTTTAGGTATATCCTCATTTGTGAGTATTCCGGCACGTATTGAGTCATCTATGTCATGATTTATGTATGCAAAACGGTCGGCAAATTTTATGATTTTTCCTTCCAGGGTAGACGCCTGATGGTCGCCTGTATGATTTACAACGCCGTCCCGCACTTCGTATGTTGCATTCATTCCAACACCGTTTTCCAGAACTTCCAACACCCTGAGGCTTTGCTTGTAGTGTTTAAATCCCTTTGGCGAGATTTCGTTTAAAATAGCTTCGCCGGTATGACCAAACGGTGTATGTCCCAAATCGTGTGCCAACGCTATTGCTTCGGTTAAATCTTCGTTCAAACGTAATGCTCTGGCTATAGTGCGTGCAATTTGAGACACTTCAAGAGTATGTGTCAGACGTGTTCTGTAATGGTCTCCCATAGGAGTAATAAACACTTGGGTTTTATGCTTTAAACGTCTGAAAGCTTTGGAATGTATTATCTTATCACGATCGCGTTGGAATTCTGTGCGAATATCGCATAAAGGCTGGGGATTCACACGCCCTTTGGTATTAACGGCAAGAGTTGCATATTTGCTGAGAATTTGTTTTTCTATATTTTCCGTTACTTCACGTATAAGCACATTCACGCCTCCCTTTATAACCAAATAGTTGCTATTTTACTGTATCAATCAGCCTTTGTGCCATAACAACCAATCTTTGATTTGCAAATTCGTCATCACACGCCGGTCTGTGTGCGGCAACTCCGTGATGTCCGGCACCTGATTCTATGCTGCTGCTGCCGATTATAGTCATGCCTTCTACTAACATACAGTCGTGTATGGCTTTTATTGTGGATTCCTGACCGCCGTATTTTGAACCGCCTACCGATAGTGCAGCTGCCGGCTTGCCTATCCATTCTCTGTTTGCACGTACGGCACGTGTTTTGTCAAAAAAAGCTTTTAATTGAGCTGTCATACTTCCAAAATACACAGGACTGCCGATTACTACGGCGTCCGCTTTTGTTACTTTACCGTAAACCTCTTCAAGCGGAGTGCCTTTGTAACAGACTTTCTCGCAAGGGGACGTGCAACAGGTGCAAAACGGTGTTTTGCATGCGTTTATAACTTCGGGAATGTTTATTATTTCTGTTTCGATGCCTTCCTTGTTGCAAATATTAAATATTTTGTTTATTAAATAATATGTGTTTCCGTCTTTGTTAGGACTTCCGTTTAATCCTACTATATACATAATAACATACTTCCTTTCTTTCACGCTTATAATAGCATATTACAAAAATTATTTCAACTTATTTTGTTGTAATATATTTTGGTGTATGATATACTATGTAGGCAAATGACAAATATATGATAATAATATTACTGATCAAGAGGTGTTGCATAATGAGAAAATATTGGGTTGATTCTTTAACTAAAATGGCTGAACCCATTTTAAATGATTTTTTGGGCGAAAAGCATAATATGCCAAGGGAGAATGTTGAAGAAGGTAAAAATGTATGTTACTTGGAAGCGTTGGGACGCATTATATGCGGTATGGCTCCGTGGCTTGAAGTAAAATTGCCTGAAGGCGAAGAAAAAGAACTTCAAAGGAAGTTTATTGATTTGTCCCGCAGGGCACTGGCAAACGCCACAAACCCAAATCATCCGCTGTATGTTAATTTTACAGAGCACAATCAAAACCTTGTAGACACAGCATTTCTGGCACAGGGCTTGCTTCGTGCACCTAATGCTTTGTGGCACGGTCTGGACGATGATGTAAAGAATAATATAGTTAAATGTATGAAGATGACTCGCAGAATAAGACCGTATTATAACAACTGGATTTGTTTTTCGGCTATAATAGAGATGTTTTTCCACTACATAGGCGAAGACGATTTTGATGATACAAGGGTAGACTATGTAATACGCACACACGAATATCATTGGTATAAGGGCGACGGCTTTTACGGCGACGGCGAGTCTCTTGCTTTCAATTATTATAACAGCTTTGTTATACAGCCTATACTTATGGATATTTTCAGAATTGACAAAACAAAACAATGGGACAGATATAAAGACGGATTTTTGGAAAGAGCGTCTGTTTGTGCACACCATCTTGAAAGCGTGATAATGCCTGACGGCACATTTCCTGTTGTGGGACGTTCCTCATGCTACAGATACGGAGCGTTTCATTTGTTGGCACAAGCTATGCTGTACGAAGATAAAACGTTTTCCGCAGGTGCTGTGCGTGCCGCAATGGAGGCTGTCATAAAAAAAGTGCAAAGTGCACCTGATATGTATGATGAAAACGGATTTCTTACGCTTGGCGTGTACGGACATCAACCGCACATGGCCGAGTGGTATTTAAATAGCGGCAGTGCTTATTTTTGCAGTACGGTGTTCCTTCCGCTCGGTCTTTCGCCTGATGCTGACTTCTGGACAGAAAAAGACGGAGACTGGACTCAGAAAAAGATATGGCAACAGTAAATCAAATGGGGTGGCTTAATGGCTAAACAAAAATATCTTGCAAACTTTTTGGAGCAGATGCCTGATTTTGTTTTTGATTTTGTTCAGAACTACTACGACGGAGACAGCATAAACACGCAGCTTGCATATTGTATCGACATACGGATATTTTTGAATTTCTTATCTGCAAGAAAATTCAAAAATAAGTCATTGGAAGACTTCACGAGCGAGGACTTAAACACAATAACCGTAGACGATTTGGTAAACTTCAGAGCGTATCTGCGTGAATACACAATCAAAACAACAACATGCGACGGCAGAGAAGTAAACAGAACCGTTAAAAACTCCAATTACGGAATAAACAGAAAGCTGTCAACCGTACGCAGTTTGTTTGCGTATCTGTACAAAACCGATAAAATCACGCAAAATATTACCGATAAGCTCGACTTCACAAACATTAAGCAAAAGATAAAAAAACCGCTGACCACACAAGAAACCATACGTCTGCTTGATGTTATATTTAACGGTGAAAAATATTATACCGGCAGAGATTTGACCGAATATACCAACCGTAAACTTAGAGATGTGGCGTTGTATACTGCGTATTTAGGCACAGGCGTGCGTGTAAGCGAGCTGGTAAATCTTAATATATCGGATATATCATTTGACACGTCAAGCTTTGTTGTAACGCGAAAGGGCGGCGAGGAACAGGAAATATTTATGCCTGTTCAGGTGGAGAATGAATTGTATAATTATATACAATGGCGTAAAGCTTTCAATGCGGAGGATAAAGACGCACTTTTTATCAGCCGTTTAGGCAAGAGAATAACCGTGGCAGCTGTTGAAAAAAACCTTAAAAAATATTGCTATACGGTTGATATAATCCATCCCGATAAAACAAGACCTCATGCGTTAAGACGTACGTTTGCGTGCCGCTTGTTGGAAGACGGTGTGGATATAAAAATGGTGGCGGAGCTTATGGGACATAAAAATATAGAGGTTACTCACAGATTTTATGCACAGTATTCGTCTAAAGCACGTAAAGAAATAATGCGTTCGTTTGAAGTTATAAGAGAAGAATAGAATGATGCCTTTGCTTGCGCGTTTTTGTATGATGTATAAATTGCGTTATTTATGGCAATGATTACATTAATACAGGACTTTATGTCCGGCATGAGCGGAGGCGTTATTTATGAAAAATTATTTTTTTACTTTGCTCCTGAGCATTGTGTTAATGACATCAGCTTTTTTCGGCGGCTATTTTTTCTCAAAAGCCATGTATGAGAATTCCGTTGTGTTGTCTAACGAAACGAACGGTGAAGAAGTTGACTTTGAGGATAATTCATCAGAACAAACAAACACTTCTTACTATCTTATCAGAATGGAAAATTCCGAAATAAATATATATGAGATTGAATCTGACGGAAGAAGAATACTTATAGATTCATATGCACTTGCCGAGCAGTTGCTTCCTGTACAGGACAGAGAGCTTTTAAAAAGCGGAATCAAGGTATATAACAGGGAGGAAGTGTTTGAAATAATAGAAAATTTTGTGAGTTAGTGCGGGCTGATTTGCTCAAATAATAAAAATCATAGAAAACAGAAGAAAACGCAAGAAAATATTAACAAATTTAGGAATAAACAGAAATAATTCTTGTTTGCCATATTTGCAAATACACATTAAAATGATGATAATAATGTTAGCACTCGATGTGAGTGAGTGCTAACAAATGAGTTGTAAAATAATTAGGAGGAATTAAATATGAACATCAAACCTTTAACAGACAGAGTGGTTGTTAAAATGATTGAAAGCGAAGAAACAACTAAAAGCGGTATTGTTTTGGCAGGCACAGCAAAAGAGAAACCCCAGATAGCAGAAGTTCTTGCTGTTGGTCCGGGCGGAATAGTAGACGGAAAAGAAATTGTTATGGAGCTTAAAGTAGGCGATAAAGTAATTCTCAGCAAGTATGCGGGAACAGAAGTTAAAATTGACGGTGTTGAATACACAATTATTCGTCAAAGCGACGTATTGGCTACAGTTAATTAATTAATTTTAATAAATTCAAGTATATAAGGAGTGTTTTATAAATGGCTAAGGAAATTTTATACGGTGAAGAAGCAAGACGTGCTTTGGAAAGAGGCATAAACCAGTTAGCAGATACAGTTAAAATAACATTGGGCCCTAAAGGCAGAAATGTTGTACTTGACAAAAAATTCGGTGCACCGTTAATAACAAACGACGGTGTTACAATAGCAAAAGAAGTTGAACTTGAAGACGCATTTGAAAACATGGGTGCACAGCTTGTTAAGGAAGTTGCAACCAAAACCAATGATGTTGCCGGCGACGGTACAACAACAGCTACATTGCTTGCACAGGCATTAATAAGAGAAGGCTTGAAAAACGTTACTGCCGGTGCTAATCCTATGATTTTGAAAAAAGGAATAAAAACAGCCGTTGATACTGCTGTTGATACTATTATCTCAAACAGCCGTAAAATACGAGGTAAAGATGATATTGCAAGAGTTGCTTCAATATCTGCTGCTGATGAAAAAGTAGGTCAGTTAATTGCCGATGCAATGGAAAAAGTGTCAAACGATGGCGTAATCACTGTTGAAGAATCCAAAACAGCTTTAACCTACAGCGAAGTTGTTGAAGGTATGCAATTTGACAGAGGCTACATATCTCCGTATATGGTAACCGATACCGAAAAAATGGAAGCTGTTATAGATGACGCTTATCTTTTGATAACAGACAAAAAAATAACCAATATTCAGGAAATTCTTCCTGTTCTTGAGCAAATAGTTCAGCAAGGCAAAAAGCTTGTTATAATCGCTGAAGATATCGAAGGCGAAGCTTTGGCTACATTGCTTGTTAACAAAATCAGAGGCACATTCGTATGCGTCGGAGTAAAAGCTCCGGGCTTCGGCGACAGACGTAAAGAAATGCTTAAAGATATTGCTATCTTAACAGGCGGTGAAGTTATAAGCGAAGAATTGGGATTGGATCTTAAAGAAACCCAAATTGAACAGCTTGGACGTGCAAAACAGGTTAAAGTTCAGAAAGAAAACACAATTATAGTTGACGGTGCAGGTGATAAAGCTGAAATCCAGAATCGTGTTGCACAGTTAAGAACTCAAATAGAAGAAACAACTTCTGAATTTGACAAAGAGAAGCTTCAGGAACGTTTGGCAAAGCTTGCCGGCGGTGTTGCTGTTATTAAAGTTGGTGCTGCAACAGAAACTGAAATGAAAGAAATGAAATTAAGAATCGAAGATGCTCTTGCTGCAACAAAAGCTGCCGTTGAAGAGGGTATAGTAGCCGGAGGCGGCACAGCTTATATCAACGCTATAGGCAAAGTTAAGGCATTGCTCAAAGATGCGTCGGGCGATGAAAAAACAGGTATAGAGATTGTTGTAAGAGCTTTGGAAGAACCTGTAAGACAGATTGCTAAAAATGCAGGGCTTGAAGGCTCCGTTATTGTTGATAAATTAATGTCTGCTGAGGTTGGTATCGGATTTAACGCATTGACAGAACAGTATGTTGATATGGTTAAGGAAGGTATTGTTGACCCTGCAAAAGTTACAAGAAGTGCTTTGCAAAACGCTTCAAGTGTTGCTGCAATGGTTCTCACAACCGAAAGTGTGGTTGCTGACAAACCTTCTGAAGAACCTGCAATGCCTGCAGGTGCACCGGGCATGGGCGGCGGAATGGGTATGTATTAATATAAATTGTTAAATTAACACTCATTGCACAGCAAACAGTCATAATCATTTGATTATGACTGTTTTTTGCGTTTTTTTAAATAAGGTCTTTATCTGATAGGAAAAATATGTTATACTAAAAAATAAATATAAAATTGGAGGCGTATATCATGGCAGAAACAAACAAAATGTCAGTTACAATACACGGACGTAAATATGTCATAACAGCCCCTGAGTCAAAGGATTATATTGCCGGCATTGCGGAGTATGTGGATTCACGAATCAATTCGGTTTTGGAAAACAATCCGAATCTTACAGTAGACAAAGCCTGTGTTCTTACAGCTTTAAACATAGCTGACGACTATTTTAAAGCATTGGAAAAAACGGAAGCAGTTGCGGATAACACGGGAAACACAGCCGATGCTCATGAGCAGATAGTAGAAAAGGAAAACATAGATGATTATAAAGCCGAAATACTGAGTTTAAAAGAACGTTTAAAACAAAAACAAGACGAAATAAACGAATTGTTGGAATTGATTTAAAGGAGCAAGCAATGACAGTCAAACCTGAATTGTTATCTCCGGCTGGTAATATGCATAGTTTTAAAGCAGCGGTACAAGCCGGGGCAGATGCTGTATATCTTGGTGTGGGAAGCTTTAATGCACGCCAATCGGCAGATAATTTTAATATAAATTCACTTAAAGAAGCAATAGATTATGCACATATCAGAGGTGTAAAAATCTATCTTACAACCAATACGCTTGTCAGAGATATAGAAATGAACGAGATGAAACATCTTATAGAACAAGCGTGTTTATCAGGGGTTGATGCATTTATAGTACAGGATATGGGCGTGTTGTCATTAATAGGACAAATTTGTCCGACAGCGAAAATTCATGCCAGCACTCAAATGAGTATACATAATCTCGACGGCGTCAAAACTTTGGAAAGCATGGGCGTAAGCCGTGTTGTCCTTGCACGTGAGCTTTCAAAAGAACAGATAAGTTATATAATTCAAAACTCCGATATAGAAACAGAAGTGTTTGTTCACGGTGCTCTTTGCATGAGCTGTTCCGGACAATGTTTAATGAGCAGTATCATAGGCAGCAGGAGCGGAAACAGGGGGAAATGTGCACAGCCGTGCAGAATGCAGTATCAATTGATAAATAATGGAGAAACTATAAACAGCGGTTATTTGTTGAGTCCGAAAGATAATTGTCTTATAGACTATGTGAAAGAGCTTGCTGATATCGGTGTTACTTCATTTAAAATTGAAGGAAGGTTAAAAAAAGCCGAATACGTTGCGGCGATAACCAAAACATACAGAAAATATATAGATTTTCCGCAAAAGGTTTTGGAGCAAGACAAAACCGTCTTGTTGAACGCTTTTAACAGAACAGGCTTTACCGACGGATATTTTTCAAACAAAACAGGCAAGGGCATGATGGCTTTCAAAAACCCGTCGAATATGGCCGAAAATATTTATGATGACCAAACTAAAGCTTGTTGCGAAGAAAACGCTAATTTAAGGAAAGTTAAAATCAACATTAAATGTACGGTGGGCGAGGGTATGCCTCTCAGCGTTACATTGACCGATGCTGATTTAAACATCGTAACAGTTCAATCGCAAAAGCTTGCCGAAAAAGCAATTAATTTACCTTTGTCGAACGATAATTTAAAAAAACAGATGTTAAAATTGGGTAACACGCCGTTTGTTGCCGATAATTTTGATTGTGTAATAGACGGAACCCCGTCATTGAGCGTCTCTGTGATAAACGAAACGCGGCGTCTGGCGATAGATGAATTAATTAAAAAGAGAACATGCGTAAATGTTCAGATAAAAAATGTTCAGATAAAAAATACAAGCATAAACAAAAGTGAACTGTTGCAATTTACCGCAGAAGTTAACAATATAGAACAGGCTGAAGCGGCACTTGGGCATAATGTTGCAAAGTTATATATCCCTCCGGAATTGGAACGGGATGTATTGAAACTTAACAACAACGAGACGCAAATAGTAATAAAATTGCCCGATGCCAACTACAAAATGTATAAATACAACGGTAAAAAGCCTGTTTTAGCATCTAATATAGATGCAATAACAACATATACCGATAATGTTTTATATGCCAATGAACGTTTGAATTGCTTTAACAGCTTAAGTGTAGCAGAGTATAAAAAGCTTGGTTTTGAACAAATATGTCTTTCAACGGAGTTGAATTTAAAGCAAATAGAGTATATATCGCGAAATTCTGATATACCTCTTGAAATTATCGGATACGGTTATTTACCGGTTATGATGTTTAAAAATTGTCCTGTAAGGTGTTACAATAAAAGAGACTGTGGGAAAAATATTAATACTTATATTTTAAAAGACAGGTATTCAAATGAATTTAAACTTATGACTCATTGTGATGAATGTTACAGTGTTTTATTAAATTCTAAACCGCTTTACATGGCGGATAAATTGGACGATATAAAAAAAGTTAATATAAATTATTTAAAATTATTATTTACTGTTGAAAATTTTTCAGAATGTGATAAAATATTGTATGATTATAGGAATGCCCATGCATATGGTAACGGTGAAATAACCAGAGGGCATTTTTACAGAGGTGTGTGAAAAGGGTAATATGAATATAAAAGTAAAGATAAAATTATCAAATAAAGCATTGCCCATACCAAAATATCAGACAAGCGGTTCGGCGGGTATGGATTTGGTTGCGGATATCGAAAAACCGGTGTTGATCAAACCGGGTGAAACTGTTTTGATATCCACCGGCATTTCAATACAGCCGCAAAGCGATGATTTTGTCGCATACGTGTTTGCAAGGAGCGGTTTGGCATCTAAACACGGGATAACAATGGCGAACTGTGTCGGCGTTATAGACAGTGATTACAGAGGGGTTATAAAATGTCCTGTTATAAATTTAGGCAAGGAAGATTATGTTATAGAACCGTATCAACGCATCGCACAGCTTGTGTTTATGCCTGTTTGCAAAGCGGACTTGGAAGTAACCGAAAACATTGATGATTCCGACAGGGGAACAGGCGGATTCGGTTCGACGGGTGAGTATTAATGAACAGAAAAAGAAAAATATATTTGGCATCAGCATCGCCGAGAAGGGCGGAACTGTTAAAATTGATTAATATAGACTTTACAACGCTTCCGAGCGATGTGGATGAAACTGTTGAAGATGATATATCGGCGGACATTTTAGTTAAACAGCTTGCAATGTTAAAGGCTTGTGATGCGGCAAAAAAATGCAAGGGTGAGTATATCGTGATAGCGGCTGATACCGTAGTTTGTATAGATGATGAAATATTAGGCAAACCAAAAGATGAATCGGATGCCGTTGTGATGCTGAAAAAATTGTCCGGCAAGATACATACAGTGTACACCGGTATTTGTCTTGCATCGCAGGACGGCACAGTGCTTTCGCGGCATTGTGCAACAAAGGTGAAGTTTAAAGCACTGTCGGACGAAACGATAAATGCTTATGTTAAAACAGGCGAGCCGATGGATAAAGCCGGGGCATATGGTATACAGGGCTTGGGCAGTGTGCTTGTAGAGTCTGTGGAAGGCGATTATTTCAATATTGTCGGTTTGAGTGTAAGCATGTTATCTGATATGTTAAAAGAATTTGATTATAATGTTTTATGATATTTTTAAATTACAGGGAGGTAAAACAATATGGCTTTATTTTCAAAGGAATTAGGTATAGATCTTGGCACGGCAAATATTTTGGTTTATGTTAAGGGAAAGGGTATTGTAATAAGAGAACCGTCTGTGGTAGCGTTTAATAAAGCAACAGGCAAAGTGCTTAAAATAGGTAATGAAGCAAAAGAAATGTTGGGGCGTACACCGGGTTCAATTGTTGCAATAAAACCTATGAAAGACGGTGTTATTGCAGGGTTTGACATTACACAGGCAATGATAAAAGAACTTATAAAAAAGGCAAACGCAAACAGCGTATTGTTTAAGCCGATCGTTATTGTATGTGTTCCTTCCGGTATTACAAGTGTTGAAATCCGTGCTGTGGAAGAGGCTG
Organism: uncultured Clostridia bacterium; assembly: GCA_905233855.1. Lineage (GTDB taxonomy): Bacteria > Bacillota > Clostridia > UBA1381 > CAJOGA01 > CAJOGA01. The sequence goes on along the minus strand of CAJOGA010000005.1, from coordinate 8,896 downwards.
TGCTTAAAGCAGGTGCAAAGGAGGCACGTTTTATAGAAGAACCTATGGCAGCTGCGGCAGGTGCGGGTCTTCCTGTATCAGAGCCGACGGGCAGTATGGTTGTCGATATAGGCGGCGGCACAACGGAAGTTGCCGTTATATCATTGGGCGGTATTGTTACAACAAATTCTCTTCGTGTTGCAGGCGATGCTTTGGATACCGCAATAGTAAACTACATAAAGCGAGAGAAAAACCTTGCTATAGGAGAAAGAACAGCTGAAGATATAAAAACAACTATCGGCTCTGCTTATCCTATGGGGCCTGATGAATATTATGAGGTAAGAGGAAGAGATTTGATAAACGGATTGCCGAGAAATATCGAAATCACGTCCACCGAAGTCAGAGAAGCAATGAAGGGTCCGATTTTGGAAATGATCCAAACTATAAAAGACACTTTGGAAAAAACCCCGCCTGAACTTGCTGCCGATATAATGGATCGCGGTATAGCTTTAACGGGCGGCGGTGCTATGATAAAAGGTTTAGATAAAATTGTAACTCAGATGACAGGTATTCCTGCATTTGTTGCCGAAAACCCATTGGACTGTGTTACAATAGGTACAGGTATTGCGTTGGAAAATATGGATTTACTTATGAAGGCATATGTAAACAGAAACAGATAATTAAGGAGCTGATTGCCAGGTGAAAATATTCAAAAACACAGTAGTAATTGTTATTATTGTTGCCACAATATTGGTTGGCTCTGTATCGGCTTTTTTTTCACGCGGCAATCACGGCTCAAATATATTATCAAACGCAGTTGGAATTATTGTTTCACCGTTTCAGAAAATCATTACGTATATCGCGGATTCTGTCGCTGATTTTAATGTTTTTATCTGGGAGTCAAACGGATATAAAGCACAAAATGATAAGCTTTTAAAGGAAGTAAACGACTTAAAGCTGAATATGAAATCCATGGATGAATACATGCAGGAAAATGAGCGTTTAAAGCGGCTTTTAGCTCTTAAAGAGGATATGCCTCAATACGATTTTGTTGCCGCACAGATAGTTTCCAAATCCGGAGATAATTGGAATGAAAGCTTTATTGTTAATCGCGGAAGTAAATACGGCATCAAAAAAAATGATGTTGTAGTAACGGATTTCGGACTTGTGGGGCAAGTATCGGAAGTCGGATACACGTGGTCTAAGATAACCACAATATTGGATCCTTCAAGTTCGGTCGGTGTTGTTGTGCCGCGTACAAACGAAGCCGCAATGATCGAAGGCGATGTATTATACGCAAAAGATAAGCTTTGCAAAATGAGCTTTTTACCGTATGACAATTCAATAGTGATTGGCGATATTGCTCAAACATCAGGCATCGGCGGAATGTATCAGCCGGGTTTCACGGTTGGGACAGTCAGGGAAATAACGGTTAATCCAAACGATAAACTCACCTATGCCATTGTTGAACCTGCCGTTAATTTTAATAAATTAAAAGAGGTAATGATTATCATAAACGGACAGGTGGAGGAATGATGAAAACATTTAAAATTGTTATTATTGTTTTTTGTGTGCTTGCATTTCAAACGGTAATAAACGGATATATTTCAATATTCGGAATCAATCCAAACTTTGCGTTGATATCGGTTGTGGTTTTGTCAATTTTATATCCGGATTATAAATATATGGGTATAGTAGCTGTGATAACCGGATTGATTTTGGATTTTATAACATCGGGAGTGTTTGGATTAAACACGTTATTGCTTTTATATGTATCACAGCTGACATGCTATTTTGCCAAACAATTTTTAAACGACAATTTTATGTCTGTTTTACTGATAACTTTTTTGGGAACGGTGCTTTTTGAAAGCATTTACTATCTTTTTAACAGCATTAACTATATATCCTTCAATTTGATAAAAGCCTTTGTGCGTATTGTTTTACCTGCAGGCTTGTACAATGCTGTTATAAGCATGATTGTTTATCCGATAATTAAAAAATATGTTTCTGTATCCAAATGAAATTGGAGTGTATAAATGAAAAACAGAGTTATTTCTCGATATATCGTTATATGGATATTTTTAGCGGTTGCAGTGTTTTTTTGCGTATGGCGTTTGGTTGACTTGCAAATTATAAACGGCGAAAAATATATGCAGTTGTCGCTGAACAGAGTGTCGTCAAACTTGGTTATTAAAGCACCTCGCGGTGAAATTCTTGACCGGTACGGAAGACCGCTGGTAAATAACCGTATAGGATATTCTGTACTCTTACAAAAAACCGATATTTCAAATGATGAGTTTAATGAGCTTATTTATAATTTAACTCACATTTTAGATAGCGAATATATAGAATATATAACCTCTATGCCTGTTACGAATTATCCGTATCAATTTAATTTTACAGATGATAATGACAGCGGAGATTCAGAAGATGAAAAGGCAGCATGGCTGAAAGGTAAAAAATTCAGTGCCGATGCCACTGCAGAACACGTTGTCAACGAATATGCAAAAAAATATAAAATATCCGCCGATAAATACACTCCCGAGCAGATAAAATCAATAATAGATATGCGGTATGAATTGGAGCAAAGAGGATTGAGCACCACTATGCCGTGCGTTATAGCACAGGATGTCGATATTAATTTATTGACAAAAGTGCGTGAAAACAAAGAGAAATTGCCGGGTGTTACAGTAACTACAAACTATATTCGCAATTACGTTGAAGGCGATTTGGCTGCACATATTTTAGGCAGAATCGGTGTTATTTACGAAGACGAATATCAACAGCTGAAAACAAAGGGATACACTTTAAATGACCTTGTGGGCAAGCAGGGGATAGAAAAGGTATTTGAAGACAGTTTAAGAGGTATTGACGGAATGCAAAGCGTGCAACGCAGCATAAACGGCGAGTTAGTGGAAATCACCGCAGAAAGATTACCCGTCGCAGGCGAAAACGTTGTATTGACATTAGACAGTAATCTTCAAAAAGCCGCAGAAGATTCTTTGAAATCAAATATTCACAAAATTGCATCGCAGGGCGGTGCCAAAACCGGAGCGGATTGTGTAGCAGGTGCGGCAGTGGTGTTGGACGTAAGTAATGGAGACGTGCTTGCTTCGGCAACGTATCCGACGTATAACCCAGCAACCTTTAACCAGGATTATTCTCAGCTTGCAAGCAATCCTGCCAAGCCATTAATAAACAGAGTTATATCAGGAACTTATCCTCCGGGCTCAACTTTTAAGATGTTGCCTTCTGTTGCAGGATTGGAGGAGGGCATAATTACTCCTACAACTACAATAGTCGACCAGGGTGTGTTTAAAAAATATCCAGGTCAGCAGCCTGCTTGTTGGATATGGAATGACAGACGTGCAACGCATGGTGCAATTAATGTGTCTAAGGCAATTGAAGTGTCGTGCAACTACTTTTTTTACGAACTGGGTGATAATTTAGGTATAGATAAAATGCTGTCTTATGCCAGATTGTTCGGTTTTGGTGAAAAAACGGGCTTGGAGTTGTCAAATGAAGAAAAATCGGGAACATTGGCATCGCCACAGGTAAAAGAAAAAATAGAACCTAATAATAAAAAATGGTATCCGGGTGATACAATACGTTTTGCGATAGGTCAGTCATATAATGCATTTACACCGATTCAACTGGCTAATTATGTTGCAACATTGGTTAACGGTGGTAACCGTTACCAGACAAGATTGGTAAAAAGCACACATTCTCTTACTGATTCAAAATTATCTAAAGAATATCCTCCGACTGTGTTGTCTACTGTAAAAATGAAAGACAGTACAGTTGTGGCAATAGCAAACGGCATGAAAAACGTTGTTGAACAGGGAACGGCAAGCAGCATCTTCGGTTCCGATTATCAGGTTGCTATAGGCGGCAAAACCGGTACGGCACAGGTTGGGAACGGTTCGCCTCATGCTGTGTTTGTGGGATATGCTCCTTTTGATAATCCTCAAATAGCTGTTTGCGTTGTTTTGGAACACGGTGCTAAAGGCGGTAACGCTGCATATGTGGCACGTGATATATTTGATGCTTATTTTATGACGCAACCGGCAAATGAAGTTCCCGTTGAATTTAATACACTGATAAGATAATACACACTGAAAGGACGAAATCATATGGAATATATTACTTTAAAAGGAACAAAAGACGGTGTTACAATAGTTTTATCTGATGAGGAAACCTTTGAAAAGATTTTGCTTGAATTAAAAGAAAAACTTATTAAAACAAAAAGCTTTTTCTCAAAGGCAAAGAATAATCTTCTTATAACGGGCAGGATTATGACTCAAACAGACAGATTAGAGCTTGAGCAGACCATAATGTCAATTTTGCCGGATAACACTCAGATAGATTATCAGGAAGGTGTTTGTGCCGAAAAGGTAAATCAGGATGAACCTGCAGATTATACAATGTTTTTTGAAGGTACGCTAAGAAGCGGAAGAAGCGTTGAATCAAAAGGAAATATAGTTGTTATCGGTGATGTTAATCCGGGTGCTGAAATTGTGGCAAAAGGCAATGTTATTGTGATGGGCGTTCTCAGAGGCACTGTGCATGCGGGATATCCAAACAACAGAAACGCTTACATAATAGCACTTAATTTAGCTCCGACACAACTGAGAATAGCAGATATTATAACCAGAGCACCTGATAACGAAGTGAGAAAACACATAACAACCGAAAAAGCATATTTAAAAGATGACACGATTTATATAGATGAATATTTGAACAAAATTTAAAAATGTAAAAAAAAATATAGACAAATGACGAATTTTTGTGTATAGTAATATGGAGTAGAAGTAAAATATTTTGTGTGATATTTTTATAGTTATCACGAAAGGGAAGGTAAAAATATGGGACAGGTTATAGTAGTAACTTCGGGCAAGGGCGGTGTCGGCAAAACAACAACAACTGCAAATATTGGCACTGCATTATCTTTAAAAGGTAAAAAAACAGTTCTTATTGATACAGATATCGGCTTAAGAAATTTGGATGTTGTGTTGGGTTTGGAAAACAGAATAGTTTTCGACATTGTTGACGTTGTTGAGAAAAAATGCAAAGTTAAACAGGCTTTGATACGCGACAAAAGATTTGACGGTCTGTTCCTTATTCCTGCGGCACAAACCAGAGATAAAAATGCTGTTACACCGGAGCAGATGAAAGAACTTTGCGAAGAATTAAAGCAAGAGTTTGATTTTGTTATAATAGACTGTCCTGCAGGTATTGAGCAAGGGTTTAAGAATGCTGTTGCCGGTGCGGACAGAGCCATCATTGTAACAACTCCTGAGGTTTCTGCTGTAAGGGATGCGGACAGAATAATCGGTTTGCTTGAAGCAAACGAAATTGACCAGATGCACCTTATTATAAACCGTATAAGAGTTGATATGGTTAAAAAAGGCGACATGATGAATGTTGATGATATTCTTGAGATTTTAGGCGTTAAGCTTATTGGTGTAGTTCCGGATGATGAAGATATTATCATTTCAACAAATAAAGGTGAACCTGCCTCTTCGGACGAAAAGTCCAAAGTCGGACAAGCATACAGAAACATTGCTTTAAGAATATGCGGAGAAGAAATTCCTATAATGGATATGGGAAGCTCGAATATTTTTGTTAATGCATTTAAAAAGATTTTTTCAAGACAAAAATAATCGGTGCTTTCTTGTCAGACTTTAATATTGAGAAAGGAGTCTTTTCCGAATTATAGTACATAGCGGAGAAGTTGAGTTATAGATATGGAATTTTTTGATTTTTTTAATAATCTGTTTAAAAACAAAAAAACGGTGTCAAAAAATACTGCAAAAGAACGTTTGCAAATGGTGTTGATACACGATAGGGCAAATGTTTCTCCGGAATTGCTTGAGAAAATGAAAAACGAAATTTTGCAGGTTTTGTCGAAATATGTTGAAATAAACACAGAAGAATTTGATGTGCAGCTAACAAGAACAAAAAGTGAAGACGGGGAAAGAATGGTTCCTGCTCTTGTTGCTAATATTCCCATTGCAAAAACAAAAGATGATAAATAATATTTAATATAATAAAATACTAATAGGGAATGGAGGAGATTTTGATGAATATTGCACTTATTGCACATGACAAAAAGAAAGAATTAATGATACAATTTTGTATTGCATATAAAGGCATACTTCAAAAGCATCAGTTGCTTGCTACCGGCACAACGGGAAAATTGATAATAGAAAACACCGGCATGAATGTACATAGATTTTTATCAGGCCCGCAAGGCGGCGATCAGCAAATCGGTGCAAGAATTGCCTATAATGAAATAGATCTTGTCTTGTTTTTCAGAGATCCTCTTACTGCTCAGCCTCATGAACCTGATGTTTCAGCTCTGTTAAGGCTGTGCGACGTTCATAATATACCGCTTGCAACAAATGTTGCCACAGCCGAAGTTTTAGTGCAGGGCCTTGAAAGAGGAGATTTGGATTGGCGTGATATTGTTAATCCGAAAAAATAAATTCTTTGTGAGGAAATATAATTTTGAGAGTTATAGCAGGCAAAAAACGCGGACAAAAGCTTGTTGAATTTTCAGCCGAAAACATACGCCCAACGCCGGACAGAGTTAAAGAGGCTTTATTTAGCATGATTGAACATCATCTTTCTGATGCTGTCGTCCTGGATTTATTTTCCGGCACAGCAGCTTTGGCTATAGAATCCTTAAGCAGAGGAGCTAAAGAAGCTGTTTGCGTTGATGCGTCAAAACAATCTTTAGATGTCATCAAAAAAAATCTTTCGCTTACTGAGTTTAACATATCTGCAAAGGTGTTTTTAAGTGAAGCTGTTGAGTTTTTGAATAAACAATCGCCATCTCAGTTTGACATAATTTTTCTTGACCCTCCATACAGTAAAAATATTGAAGATAATGTGTTAAAAAAAATAGATAGTATGGATTTGTTGAAGCCGGATGGGATTATTATTTTGGAAACTGAATATGCTCATGTGCCCGATGACTTTAAAAATTTGCATATTTCAAAACAAAGAAAATACGGAAGAACATATATAACAATTTATATCAAAAATGATATAGAAATCTAGCTGTGTATCCCGGAAGCTTTGACCCTCTTACAAACGGGCATTTGGATATAATACAAAGAGCGTCAAAGGTGTTCGATATGGTTATTGTCGGTGTTTTGGAAAACGGCAATAAGAAACCGTTGTTTACCGCAACGGAACGTTTGGAAATGATAAAAGAAGTTACAAAGGATTTAGAAAATGTAAAAGCAGAAGCGTTTTCCGGCTTGCTTGTAGATTTTGCCGGTCAACATAATGCATCGGTTATTTTGAAAGGGTTAAGAACGGTAGCTGATTTTGAATATGAATTTCAAATGGCATTGTTAAATAAAGCTCTTAATCCTAACTATGAAACCATGTTCATGATGACGGACAGTAAATATTCTTACATAAGTTCGAGCATGGTTAAAGAAGTTGCCAGATTAAAAGGCAGCCTTGATGGTTTGATTCCGTACAGCATAATTCATAAAATAAAAGAAAAGTATTAAGGTGGGGGTATTACAATGGAAGTAATGGAAATTATAGATATGATGGAAGATGCCATAGACAAAGCATTTGCTATACCTATTACAGGCAGAATATTAGCGGATAAAGATGAATTGTTGGATTATCTTCAGGAAATGCGTCTTTCATTGCCGGATGAATTAAAACAAGCTAAATGGGTAAAAGAAGAAAGACAACGTATCCTTATGGAAGCTCAGCAAGAAGCCGAGAGGATCATCAAGGAAGCTGAACAAAAAATGGTTGATCTTATTAACGAACATGAAATAACTGTACGTGCAACAGAAAATGCAAATCAGTTAATGGCTTCATCTAAAGCACAAGCCGACACAATGATCAACGATGCTGTAACATATGCGGATGCTATGCTTACAGATGTTGAACGTCGCCTCGACGCTTTATTGAACAAGGTTCGCATGGACAAACAAGGATTACAACATTAAGCTTTGTCTTAAAAATCAAACGGGCGGTTGTAGGCTATTTTGCTTATATCCTTCCGTTTTTGTTTTTTTAATCATCTTGGAGGTATAAAATTATATGTTGACAGATATAGAAATAGCTCAAAAAGCGGATATGCAGGATATACGTGAAATTGCGAAAAAGATTGATATTACAGAAGACGAATTGGAATTGTTCGGCAAATATAAAGCAAAGCTCGCTGATTCTGTATGGGATAAAATCAAGAATAATAAAGACGGTAAATTAATACTTGTAACTGCTATAAACCCAACTCCTGTCGGCGAAGGAAAGACAACAACCACCGTTGGTTTAGGTCAGGCAATGGCTAAATTGAATAAAAAGGCAATAATAGCACTGCGTGAACCGTCGTTAGGTCCTGTTATGGGTATGAAGGGCGGTGCTGCCGGAGGCGGTTACGCACAGGTGATTCCTATGGAAGACATCAACATGCATTTTACAGGTGATATGCACGCTATCACAACGGCTAATAATCTTTTGGCATCTATGATAGACAATCATATACATCATGGAAACGCTCTTGATATTGATGTTACATCTATAAGCTTCAAACGCGTTTTGGATATAAATGACAGAGCACTTAGAAATATAGTTATCGGAATGGGCGGCAAAACAAACGGTGTGCCGAGAGAAGATGGCTTTATGATTACGGTGGCATCTGAAATTATGGCTATTTTATGTCTTTCCAAAGATATGAACGATATGAAACAACGTTTGGGAGAAATAATAATAGGTTATAATCGTTCCGGAGAAATTGTTAAAGCGTCTGATTTAAATGCTCAGGGTGCGATGACTCTGATTCTGAAAGACGCCATAAAACCGAATTTAGTGCAAACTTTGGAAAATACGCCTTGTCTTATGCATGGCGGTCCGTTTGCTAACATAGCACACGGATGCA
>CAJOGA010000004.1:39152-43631 GCA_905233855.1 uncultured Clostridia bacterium | reverse complement strand
GCCTGTGCCGCTTCATACGCACCGCCGTCAAGGTATTCGAGCTGTACAAAGTCGTACAGGAAATAACCGGTATTATTGGTGATTTTTATTTCAATTTCATTTTCACCATCTTGAAGCAGGGATTTGTCTATCTGTATCGGATGATACTGCAAACGTCCGTATGCAAATGTACGGGCATTTTGTGAGTCGTCCGTTTTGCCGTATTCATACTGTATTTCTTTGATTTTTTGACCGTTGAGGCTTACGAATATCTGTACGCCCGTACGCACGCTGGCTATTGCCAATGTGAGCAATGCGTCGCTTTGGATAGACGCGTCTTTGTTAAACACGATTTTTCTTGTGCCGTTTGTTACCTGATTGGAATACCAGTCATATCTTGATTCCGCTTAAACGGTTCCGAGAGGGAATCTTTCATGATATTCCATCATGGATTCTATGTCATACACGTCTGCGGCGTCATACAGCCATGTGCCTGTAGGTTCGCCTATTCTCCATGCCAAAGAACCTGCTTTTTCTTCTGCAATTACAGCCGTGTCTACGGTTGTTGCTTCGCCTGTGTTTACTGTTATCTCTCCGGGCATATACGTTGTGCCTTTATATCCGTCTTTGAACACAGTGATCTGATAGTTGCCCGAGTGGACATTATCTATCGACCATGTGCCGTCATCATTGTATACGCGTGTCCAGTAGTGGTAAGGACCTCTGTTTTGCTGCCACTGCGGTTCGTAGTAGCCTTCTTTACCTTCGTAAAGGTTAACCATAACGTACGCACCCTTAGGTGATGTACCGTCAGCCATCTGAACTTTACCGTTTACACTGCCGCGTTCATAGAAGTGATCGCTGTCAACCCATTCATAAGGCCATTTTTCCTGCTCTTTTTCAAGCTGTGCTTTAGCGTCTTCCATCATATCAATCATGGTATCGCCTGTGTTAAAGTATAATACCCATGGATTGTATACTTTTGTATAAGCACCGCCCGGGAGACGGAAGCCGTTCCAGTTAAAGTACTGTCCTTCAATATACACCGAGGACATATCCGCTGTTATTTCGTTGAGGTTTGTTCTTAATGTGTTAGCCGGGAAGGATTCATAGCTTGGATACAACTGCCAGTAGCCGAGCTTGTTGTCAAGGCTTACATGACCGGAGAAGTTAGTTTCCGTGCTTCCTTGCCACCATATAAACTTACCCTCTGCTTCACCGCTTGCTCCAAGTTCCGTCGCCTGTTCTATAGTTGCTTTTTTGCCCGTCGGAGTCAGGTTAAAAGCAGGGTTTTTATTATGTCTTCCGAGTGATTTTTCGCTGGAAATATGATAATCATAAAGTGCACTGTTGATTCTCATGTGTATGAGACCCTGTATATCATCTTTGCTTTCGATAGCGTCTGCAGGCTGTGTTAAAATGATATACGCATATATCTTGCTTTCGCCTCTCTCAACACGGTATCTGCAATCGAGGTCGTATGAGAAGGTTTCATCATGAACGTATTTTAATGAAATCTCAACAACATCCTCTGTTTCTGTTATAACGCTGAGTTCTTTTACTTTGCTGCTCCAGTCTTTGCCGTGCTGTTTCCAGCTGATGTCGTTCTGTGTGAGGATGTTTTGCGTTGTGCCGTGCATAACTACCGAGCTTGGACCTGCTCCGGCCGTTATCTATAGTATATTTGCCGTCTTCTTTAATTAATTTAACCGGCTCGTTTGTTTCAAGATATTTATGTGCTCTTGTGATTTCAGGAACAGTTATCTCCTCGCCGAAGGATCTAAGAGCAACAGCCGCCTGATGTGCTATTACATCGTCATTGCTTGACACAAGTGCTTTTAAAGCAGGGATAGCCGCTCTTGCTTTGTCTGCAAGATCAGGATTTATTGCTTTGCGGTTCAATGTGTCTATAACACGGATAACAACGTCGCGGTCGGAGCATGAAAGTGCTTTTATCAAAGCCTGAACGTCTTCGTCTGTGTTTACCATTTCAAGTCTGTCACTTGCTTTGTTAAGCAGCGTGTAGCTGTATTCCAATGTTTCCGGATAAAGTGCAAGATACCAGCAGTCGATAGGAATAAGCTCTTCTATATTCATCATCCATATAGCACGAAGGGCATATATTCTTACGCCTACGTTTGCGTTTTCATCTTTCATAACCTTGAGCAGGTTGCTTGTAGCCATTTTTGAGCTTAATGCAAAGAAGCTGTTTGGTTCCTGGTTATCGGAAAGTGCTCTTGCGGCACGTTTCTTCTGTTCGGTTGTACCCGTTTCCAGAATTTTAACCAAATCGTTTGTTATCTGTTCAGGTGTGATGCCTTTTCGCATGAACACACGGTATGCTTCAACACGGTAGTAGTAGTTGTCCTGCAACACGTACACAAGATCCTTGTCCGTTAAGGCAGGAGCAATTTGCGGTCTGATCATGTCAAACAGGGATTTGCCTGTCGATCTGATTTCCGTTCCCATAGAGTTATATATGAGTGCTGCAACTATACCTCGTGTTGCGATATCAGAATCATATATATTCAAGCCGCGTGATACGCATATTTCATTGCCGACATGACGGTAACCTGCAGGATATCCGCCTGCTGCTTCAGCTTCATCGTCATAACCCAATATTGAGAGAATTACAGCCGCCGCCTGCAACTCTGTTATTGTCTTAGACGGGTCTGCTGCAATTTGAGCGTATACAGGAGTTTTTATCTCCGAAACGCCGTATGCTTTCTTAACAATATCTATAAATTCACCGGCTGTAATGTTTTTGTCAACGCCAAAAGTTGTTTCTGTTTCGCCCTTCATCAAGCCGTATTTGTTCAAAATATATGTAGGATATTCATAATATGTATCGACAGCGTCGGTAAATGTTCTTGTTTTTATTTCCTTGATTGCTTCTTCATCAGGAATGTTTGTAGGAATATAAACCTTCTGATACATTGCAATCTCTTCCATTTCAGGTGTAGGAATGATTTCAGGATCGTAGAGACGAACGTTATCGAACGCAAAGTATCCCGGTTCAGCGTCGGGGCTTGGTCTGTCATCTTCTATGCGGACAACTATCTGCTGCAACGACGCACCCTCATCTGCAGGCCACTCAATGTACGGTTCTTCGCTGTTGTCTAAGTACAGCGTGTACATATTATTAGGGAAATCGCATTTAACTTTAATGTGATGCCATGTGTCGGCACCGTTTTCTATCGTCGCACCTTCCGCTAATGTAGCATTGCTGGAAGTGGTCGCTCTTATGTTATTCGGTGTGAAATATATACGGAAACCGTTAGATTTTCCCCAATATATATATTTAGCTCCTTCTGTGTTGCCTATCATATAGTCCATCTCATAATAGTGCAACTTACCCTTTGCCGTTTTGGTGTTGTATATCTGGCGTTTGCTTTGATAAGGGCATAGTTGCCATGCTCTTCATCATGTTCATTGAAGAACGTGTCCGCTTTAACGCCTGCCCACACGGTAAATGTGGGATCAAATGTCTCTTCCAGATAGTCTGTGCTCATTGCCTCTGCTTCGGTTGCTGATATAAAGCTTATGCCGGATCCTACGCCGGCAAATATTGCCAGCGCCAACAATGAAGCAATGATTTTGTTTGCCTTTTTCATTTTTCTGCTCCTTTCAAAGTTAGTATATTTCAATAATATACAGGCTGATATTATCACTATCTACATGAAAAGTCAACAAATTATCCAATTATTCTTATACAATTTTTCAGTTTTGTATATTATGACTATACCTGCAAATATACATAACCGGTTTTATCTATCACAAAACAAAAGAGTTAAAAATTTTTTCAACGATTAAAGGCACGGATTTTTAATCCGTGCCTTTAATACTGCCGTTTTATCCGTCAAACACGCTTTTTCGACAACCTCGACTTCTGCAACGACCGTATCTGAGAAACATCTATCCACACCAAATCTTCCTTCTCAATATCAGGAGGATTTTCGTCCTCATCTACATCCATCGCAATAATTTGTTCATTTACTATGATTTGTTCTTCGGTAGGATCATCATCGAGCACGGACATATACACTCTTAAACTGTCATACATACCGCCTGCTACCGATGTAATATTATAGTCAATGCCAACAGTCCATTGCGGACAATACGGTGTGAGCGATTCGCTGTCCCAGAGATAGATCTTGCAGGTATAATCCGTTGTGTTTAATCCGAAGTTCAACGTAAATGTTCTTATTTCATCAGATGTAAGGCTTGTGATTTCCTGAGTATACGTTTTAACGCATACGCCATTGTCATCGTACAGAGCACCTATCAACAACATCTTTTCTGTTACCGCATATTTATGCGTTTCAACAGTAACGTCAAGCTGTTTGCCGTCGCTGCCGTCGACCGTTTTAACGTTTTGAATCCTTATTCCGCCTTTGGAAAGAATTACAAACGGCGCACGGTCGCCCAAACTGTTTTCGATGTATATTATCTTATCGTCAAACAGCTCTCTTGCTACAGCTGTGCCGCTTATAATTTCTG
>CAJOGA010000004.1:38294-39076 GCA_905233855.1 uncultured Clostridia bacterium | reverse complement strand
AACTATCGTGTGTGTATCCGAGGAATCAACATTTACGGTAGATTCGTAAGTCTTATACGCTCCTCCGCTGATGCTGATCTCATACGTTCCGACGTTCTTTACGAAGTATGCTTCGCCGTTATTGTCGGTTTCCGCCGCTGTCCCGTCAAGCGTAACGCTGATGCCTTTGACAGGCTTTCCTTCAACGTTAGTGATTGTAAAGCCAACCCGATATTCTATCTTAAGCATTACATTCAAAGGTTCAACGGTTTCTTTCGTAAACGTGAAGCTACCGCTTTCACCAGAGTACCCTGATGCCGATACTTCATAATCATATGTGCCGTAAGGCATCAGTATCTCCGCAATTCCGTTTTCATTGCACAATGCAGACCACGTTCCGATAGATACTGTGGCTTGAGGCAGAGGCTCTACATCAGCACTTACAACCACTTTCATCAAACCGCCCGCAATAAGTTCCACGCTCTTTGTGCGTAGGTCTGTTCTGAAGGTTACCGAACCGCTCTCAGTCAAATATCCTTCTTTTGATACTGTATATTGATACTCATTCGGTTCGATTAGGAACAGTGCCTTTCCTTCGCTATCCGTTATCACACTTTCGCTGCCTATTGAAACTGTTGCACCGACAAGCGGACTGCCATCGGCCGTTACCGAAACAACAGCCTTGATTATTCCGCCAAGTGTAGGAATTACAAACGGCGCACGGTCGCCCAAACTGTTTTCGATGTATATTATCTTATCGTCAAACAGCTCTCTTGCTACAGCTGTGCCGCTTATAATTTCTG
>CAJOGA010000004.1:0-38227 GCA_905233855.1 uncultured Clostridia bacterium | reverse complement strand
AACTATCGTGTGTGTATCCGAGGAATCAACATTTACGGTAGATTCGTAAGTCTTATACGCTCCTCCGCTGATGCTGATCTCATACGTTCCGACGTTCTTCGAGAAGTATGCTTCGCCGTTATTGTCGGTTTCCGCCGCTGTCCCGTCAAGCGTAACGCTGATGCCTTTGACAGGCTTTCCTGTTACATCTGTAATTTTGAATCGCAGTTGTAATTCAGAGAATTTGTCAACATTGAGTTCAACATACAACGGTTCTTCGGTGTCTTTGGTAAATGTGAAACTTCCGCTTTCATTTCTGTAGCCCGACGCCGATACACGATAACTGTACGTACCGTACGGCATCTGTATCTCTGCGATTCCGTTTTCATCGCTTACACCCGACCATGAGTCAAAGTTCACAGCAGCTTGTTTTACTTTCTGTCCGCCGGCAGTTACAATAACCTTCATAACGCCGCCTGCCTTAAGAGCAACATCCGTTGTTCTTAAGTTTGCACTGAATGTTGCTGAACCTCTTTCGGTCAGATAGCCTTCTTTTGACAATGTGTACTGATATGTTCCCGGAACAACAGAGAATGAAGCTGTTCCGCTGTCGGTTGTTATTTTGCTTTCGCTACCTAATGAAACCGTTACTCCGGCAATCGGTTGACCACCTGCCGTTACCGAGATGACAGCTTCTATTTTTTCACCGACTATAACAGTATAGTTTTCGGTTGCTACACCGCCGCCACTTACGGCTTCGATTCTTATAATATAAGTTCCGTCTCCGATACTTCCCGATGACAATACTGCACGGTAACGTCCCTCTGATATACCGATAACGTCAGCTTCCTGACCGTCCACAGTCAATATCGGCAAGTCTTCGATAGGACTTTCGTCATCGCTTACCGTAAATATCACTTCTGTTACAGCACTGCTTAATTGAATATCGGTTTGCGGCGATATCAGAGTAATAACAGGAGCGGTCTTGTCGTCTATATCAGCTGTAACAAGTATTCGTTCGCTCTCAGCTCCAACAGCTCCCTTTTCGTCTGACGCTCTTACATATACATAATATGAACCACTGTTATCCGGAGTAAGCTGTGCGGAGAATGTTCCGTCTTGTTCTACCGGAATTATACCTGCAACCTTGCCTGATGAGGTTGCGTCTTCAGCAAGGTAGATTATAGCAGATGTGCCCGGCTTAGCTCTTCCTTCTACTTTTATGCGTCCATACGCATTTGCGTATGCTTTTGTAAGGATTGCAGCGGCAGGAACTTCGCTGTTAATTCTGACAGAAACAGGTATTACGAGCTCGTATGTCTCGCCGTTAAATACCCAACCAAGCGGTGTCAGTTCATGTTCGAATCTTTCAGCGGCAACACTTAAAGTTACTGTTCCGCTATAATCTCCGTCAGGAGCGTTATCTTCAGGATAATACTCAAGAATTATTCTCTTGCCTTCGCCGGCTTCAAGTCTGAAGTTACCGCTCACGCTATAGCCCTTAAGATCAGTAATTTCAGGTGTCAAAATTACGTTTCCTATTGAATCCTCAAGCGGTGAAGCACTTATACTTACATCCATTCCAGTTGTAAGTCCCGTCTCATATACGGATACAGGAATTGATGCTTTTATGCCTGTTACTGTCTCGTCTTCATAAAGATAGTTGTACTCACCTGCCATTACTTTTGCGTAAGGCATATCAAGACCTGCAACAGCACCAAGATCCGGCGATACTACCGTGAGTAGGTCAAACTCAAAGTCATTATCTCCGCTGTTTGTAACACTAATCGTATATTCGCCTGATGCATCAGGAATCAATACGAAGTCATCTGTATTGATATGCGAATAAATCTTTTGCGTTCCGTTTCCTGTTACTGTAAGCATCAGGTTATCTTCGCCTGCTTTAGCTGCTGCGAATACGTACAAGAGATTTCCTTCAGCCACATTTACCGATGCCGTCTTGCTCTCGCCGGCTTCAAGCGTTCCGCCGAGCGGCTGTTTTGCCTCTGAATTGCTTCTTAAATACTCAACAGTATTTGCTGTTCCTACGTTAAAGTGGGTAATATACGGACCGAATGTCGGCGCGATCGTCATAGTTTCGGCTTCGGATGCAGCAAATGTGAATACTGCGGTATAGCCGCCCATATCACGGAGCATATTGATCGGAACATATATTTCGCTGACAAACTGTCCCATTTCTCCGGGAGCGATGGTCTCCTGACCCATGGTAGCAGTATTTACAAGACCGTAGCTATCGTAAATTTCAACAGTAGGAGCAACCGTTACGCTGCCGGTATGGTTATTCATTACGGTAAGAGCAGCTGTTGTCTGAGCATATACCGTATCTTCCGATACCGTTAAGTCAACCAAATCTGCCGTAACTATCTCAAGCGGTAATTCAGGATCGACTTTACGCCAGCTTTCCATTGTATTAAACACACTTTGAAGATCAGTTGCGATATCTGCTTCTTTGCTTATCATCAGATTTGTTGTGATTGATAAATCCGCTACAGCTCGTGCCAAATTGTAAAGGTTAGCATCGTCAAGAGTATCCATAGCTGATGAATATCCGGAACTATCAAGCAGCTTTCCTGCAATACCTATCATAGGGGAAAGCAGCATTGGTGCCGATCCCATAAAGCCTACAGCGGTACTCGCAATAGACGCCATACTCTCCATCTCTTTTAAGTAGTTCAGAACGTAGCGCTCAGCAACATTGTTATAACCTTCTGCAAGCAGAGTATCTACCTGCATCTGAGCCTTGTATATTTCTCCTAAAGTGGTTTCCTCCACATTCAGATCCAATCCGTTACCGGAATATGTCCACAAGCTGCGGTAGCGACCAACACGGCCGGATTCAATCAGAGAACCGTTTGAATATCTGACCATTGCACTAATGGATGAGTTCAGGTTCTTCACATAATCAAGCAGTTGAGCCGATGGATAGTATCCTGTCAACATTTCAGGATTTGTTTTATAACTATTCAACAGATCAATGATTTCCAAAATTACAGAATCCATGGAATCCTGCATTTTATATACATTGGTCTTGACACCGGTTGCGGAAGCACTTGCCGCTTCTATTCCCAATCTGTAATCTGACAGGCCGGAAAGCATAAGCGATTCCAGACTCTTTTCAAGCAACTCCTCGCTGATTAGTTCTCTTGTTGAAAGTTTTACTATCGAGGTTGCAATATATCTTCTGTTCTCTTCTCTTGTTCCATCCGGGAATCCGCTGTTAAATTCAGTAATAAACCACTCGTATGCCGGTGCAACGCTCCCGTAGAGTTCAGTTAAAATATCTCTTGCAATTTGATTCTTGCTGCTTCCGCCAAGTTCAAACTTGTTGATTATATGTCCTACGGTACGGACTATATCCGGTGCACTCTTCTGAACATTATTAAGTGCGGTGCTGTCAGCAACCTTCCATGGTTTTGATAACCATACAGAAGGACGCTTAGCCAGTTGTACCAAACTGTCTTTGAGGCTTTGTCTTCCGCTACGCAGAGCATTTAACTTGCTTTCTGCAGAGCCATTGACATCGTATCCGATATTGTTGAAGATGGATTTTGCCGCAGCAATCAACTCTTTCGTTTCTGCTGCCAATCTTTCATCATCCCCTATTATACCGTCTATCTGCTTTGAACTTGTATTTAATACTTGAACCTGTTTTTCCAGTTCATCAAGTCCGGCCAGCTGTGCAAGGCCGGCGGCAACAGATGTGATTGTCGGTGCAAGAGCTCTTTCAGCCGCAGCCATGTACGATGACACTTCAAGTCGCAACATATCTTCCGTATAGCCGAGAATCAATCCATTACTGTCAGCTACCGAGGAATGGATTTCTTCATACATTTCGTTTCCGTTTGCTTTCAGTTCTTCGGCGTATCTCATCAGCACTGCTGCTTCTTCCATATTTACTCTGGCAATTTTTGTTTGATTTGCCCTTTCATCGGAATCCGTTGCCTTCATTGCACTGTTTATTGCAGTGGATGCTTTTACAAGATATTCAGACGCTTCCTTGGTAACTTTTACATATTCGCTGAAGATCTTACCCATATTTACTTTGGAGTTCATTGCCTCGGCTCTTGTCATGGCATCATTATAGGTATCATACCAATAGCCGACTTCTTGCGGTATGAGGTTAACTGCCCAGTCAACGTCCTTTAACAAGAAGGTTGCAAGCTTTGACTCGGCACCATCAAACCATTCGTTCAGGAAAGCAAGTCTCTCTACTTCTTTTGGATCTAACGCTTTCTTTTCAAGCACTGTGGAAATTGATTTAATCTTACCCGGAAGATCGTACATATTTTTTAATTCGCCCATAAGACCAATTAAATTTGCTACCATGGAATAACATTCACCAATGCTGATTGCTCTTTGCAACGAAACTGAATAATCGTAGTAGTCGGCAAGTGAGCGTCCCAATTCCGAAGCTGTCTTATCTGTAAGATCTCTCAGGTTGTTGGCAAGATATCCAAGCTCATCTATAATCGAATCAATATTTTCCAACGTGCTCTGGCTTCTCATGGCCTCCATCTTCATAGGTGCCATAACAATTCCGACACCTGAATCCGATTTTATAGGAAGAGAAGGAAGTGCCGCAAGTTTACCGAGAGAAACCTTTTGAGCGTTGGTTAAAGACGAAACTATCGACAGGTTATAGGTGATAACAGCCGTGTCGCCCGGATGCAATATACCGATCTCTACACGGTCAAAGCCGGCAGAAACCCCTCTTTGCACCACGCCTCTTGTGCTTGTAACGCCTGTGATCCTCATGTCAAAGCCGGCATTCGGAATAGCAGGAGCACCCAAAGTGATATTTTTAGCATCGCCTCTTCCAAGGTTTGTTACAGTAGCGGTGAGAACGTAGTCGCTGTCGCCCGAATCCTTCAGATCATAGCTGATATACAGTTTAGGCTGTTCTTTTACCTCATACTCACGAACCGCACTTGCAAAACTGTGCTCAACACCGCCGAGGATGAAGCTTCCTTCTATCCTTGCATAGACCTTGCTGAGTTGTCTTGTATCTTTGAGATACTCCGACAAGGTTTGGTCAAAAATACTTAAATTCTCAAAATCTCTCGTCAAATTATCCAGTCGGAAACTGTATTCAATAACGGCTTCCTCATCTGTGTCCAGAGTTCCTCCCACAACACCGCCTTCTTCATGGAGATGCTTGCTTCCAACATATACGTTGACGTTAGGGAACAGTACCGTTCCGCCCGGTTGGAGATTTCCGCTTTCGTCATACGGTGTATCGGTAAGAACAAGCTTAACTTTCAGATTTTCCATTTGGTGCTGAAGCGAAGGATTCTTCAACTTCATGCTGAGTGTAGTTATCTGACCTTCATATCCCGCATCGCCCGAGAACCCAAGGTCGATAGAAACATCGTCGGTATCCTCCGGTATGTCAGGGGTATCAATCTGTAAATCATGTAGGAAGCCTGTGCTGTAACGCATCTCGCTGACTCTTCCGGAAGCAGGTCCAAAGGCAGGAGCAACGGATATTTTCTGTTCTATGTCAGGATGAACGTCAAAAATGTCAACATATTGCTGTCCTTTATAGTTTCCGTCATCATCATAGAGCGAATCAGGCTCGCCTGCCATTACATAATAATCCGGCGGAATATAGTGTATCCTTACAGGCACTTTTGTTTCAACTATTTCATTTGTATCCGTCCTTACGCCGCTTACTAAAATGGTAAAATCAAAATTGTAAGGCTTTGCTTCATAGAACATCGGCACTCTGTCAGACGGCATTGAATTTGCCTGATAGAGAACGGTATTTGTTTCTGCGTTATAGCTTAATTCTTTCAAATAACCGGTTCCCGCAGGATCGTTTGCAGCAACGTATGCGTCTATCATTTCCCGATTTACGTCGTCCGGGAATTGTACCAGATACTGACCGTCTTTTTCTGTCTCGCTTACAGAAGCAATTTTGAACAAGCTGTCGGTATTCAGGTTCCAAACAACATCAAACATATCCCCCGGAGTCAATCTGCCGATATTTTTCACAGGCGTTAATGTATCGCCTCCGCTGAAGGCAATGGCACCTGCAGGAATACGGCTGTCTGCATCAATAATTCTTACGGTTACATTGTTTATATCCGCACCGGCATCTTCCGGATCCATAAACGTAAGCTTGCTCAACAGCTTACCGCTCTGATAATAGAATTCCTTCTCGTCTGCCATAAAATTCGGAAGGAGTTGCGGCTCATTGCTTTGAGCCAAGATTCCCGCTTTAAATACCAGATTGTTGTAGTTCGGTGTTGCAGCAGAGCTGCCTCTCATTTCGCTTATAGTTGTTTCGTCCACGCTGAAAGCAAATATTTGTCGCGATAATGTTACTATTCGAGGTGTTTTGTCTATAACTGCAGCTACCTCAACAACAGTCTCAAGCGTACTGTGTGAATCGGCGGTAACCTTCAGGTTATAATTGCCGGCAGGAATATTTTCAAACAATGCCTCGCCGAGAGGTTCTTTGTCGCCATCGCCGGTAACGGCATCAAAGCGTACCGGGTCAAGACTGTCATCAAGTCCGATAAGTGTAACTTTTGCTCCCGAAAGCAATGTATTATCCTGATTTCTGACCTCAAATACGGTGGTTCCCAACTGTCCTGCGCCTACCGATACCCTAATAGGTACGATCACAGGTTCAGCAAGCGAAGGTGATGTTATGGTTACTTCACCGTCATATACCCCCGTCAGACAATAGTCGGAAGGTGATGCGCTTACCACAATTGATAAAGCACCTTCAGGATCTCTGATTGAATAGCCGCGATTTATCGGCATAATAACAGCTTCAGGGTTCGGGTTCTGTATGTAAACGAACGGAATGTCCGTCTTCGCCGATACACTCTTTATTGCAGCCGTACCGATATTTGTCAAACGGATAACCGAGCTTGCAACCTCGCCCTGACGCAACGACATTGTGATGCTGCTTGTTTTAAGAGAGTTGCTCTCGGACTCCGTATTGCCTATAACGTTCACACGTGCAACGGCAACCGCCTTTTGGCAAGTAACAGCTACTTGTTTCGTATAATCTCCGGCATTCACACTTACGGTGTATTCACCCGGAACAAGATTTTCCGAAGCTTTAAACCTGATTACAAGTTCAGAACCACTTGATGCGGAAAGCATGCCGTCCGGCGATGCTACAACCTCGTAAGACAACCCTGCAGGCAGGTCGGAAACTGTTATCGCGTCTACCGAAGCTGCCGTTACGCCAAGATTGTTGATATATCCGTTGAGATCGGATTCATAGCCCTGAATTATGGTCAAACGATCGCTTACATCCAAGCTGATACCGTCAACATAGAATGTTACTCTGTCAGATCTTCTTGAAACGCCGTCGTAAGCAGCCTCTGCTCTCAACGCAAACGCACCGCCGACACCTTCCGGAAGTTCTATTTCTGTGCTGTAGTTTCCGTCAGCGTTTGTTACCGTTGTAAATCTGAAGGTATCGCTTCCGACTGCCGTAACAGTTACAGGCACTCCGGCATAACCCTCACCGTCCGGCGTCCTTACGGCACCGGATACAGGTATGGATTGGCCCATATTGTAGCTAACGGAATCCGCATTATCAACCGATACTCTGAAGTCATCGGTAATGCTGAATGACGATTCATGCGTTCCTGTAATTGAGTTCTTAACTGCGGTATACCTTATTGAATAAGCTCCCGTATCTGTTAGTTCCACCTGTGCCGTATATATGCCCTTAACCGGATCGTATACAGCTTCTACAGGTGTTCTTTCAACACCGTCTTTAATAACAACAGCCGTAAAGCTGTCTGCGGCAACAGGCAAATACGAAGCTGAACTTAAAGCTACAGTTGCAGTGATTTGAATTTTATCACCCACACAGTATGAATCGCTGTCGGTTTCTCCGTTAACCAAAATTCCCGGTAAAATATCTATCGTCTTTATACTGCTTGCAAGACTGCGGTCGGAAAGAACGATCTTTGACTCGGTATCTGCGTATGCGCGTAAAGTGCAGTTTCCGCTGACTTGAACAGTCCAATCTATTGTAATATCCGCTTTTTCTCCCGCTGCGAGAGGTTTACATTCAGCAGTTCCCACTCTGCTGCCTCCCGCATAAAGTGCAACTGTGAACGAATCGTATATTTCTCGCTCTCCGCTATTCAATACGGTTATTACGGTTTTTGCTCTGTCTCCGTATCTTGTAGCGCCTATAGTTACCATATCGCTGATTTCAATACGACTTGCACTGGCTTTAAGCGGTATGTCGAACATCATCAATCCGGTGTTGTTTGTCTCGGAGCTTTCCGCAAGCACTTCACCTGCATCGGCTACAGCAGTAATATTAGCTATCGATATTGAAGGATCTTTCCACAAAAGGCTTATGAGTGCACTTTCTCCAACATCGAGAGCACGCGTATCTGCACTTCCGATATACCGACTGTTTGCATAGAAGGATGTCCTTGTGGAAACTACAGCCCTACCTTTGCCGCTGTTCTTAACTGTTGCATACAGAATAATGTTTTGTCCCGGTGCAAGTGTGCTTGCATTCACGCTGGTGCTGACTTCCGTTATTTCAAGATCCGGATACAATACGTTGATTTGTGTAATTTCAACCTTTTGGCTGTTGTTTGATTCATCCATCTCGACAACTGCCGAAACAGGTCCATCCGCAGACAGCGTAATTACGTGATCGCCGCTGTATTCCGGTTCCCATGTAAATTCTATTTTTTCGCTCGCACCCGTGTCAAGGCCGTCAACAAATAAGGATTTTATTAGCTTGTCATTATCATACAAAAGAACCTTGAACGGCGACGCGGCTGCCGAGCCTGTATTTCTTACCTTCGCACTGACCGCAACAGGCATGCCGCAATCGACATCATCTCCGCTTGTGAGACCCACGTGCAAGTCTGTAACCTCAATATCCGCAAAATCGGTTGCGTTGCCGCACAGAACTTTGTCGTATCTGTTGTTATCATAGTTGACTTCTCTTATATTTCTTCCGATGTCGTTCACAACAGCACTGATTTTCTGCGGTCCTGCTTCTGCCTCAAATTCCATAGACGCTGTTGTAACAGCTCCCACAGCAAGGTTTTCTGTAATCTCTTTAAAGCCTATATACCTGTCGTTGAGATAGAAGCCCACCAGATAATACGCATCCGCTCCCGTCGGAGTTAATCCGCCGGTATTCGGTAACGTACCGTTCTGTACAGTTACGGTAGCCGTAACCGTCTCACCTGCTTCAGGATTATCATCGCTGAAGCTTATATCTCTGATGAATAAATCAGGGCAGTCCGCATTGACCGTTACCTGTATTTCTGAGAAATAGTTATAATCGGTCATACTGGACGGTATTATTTCATCTGTGTTATCATCACGGATATACGGTTCGGTAGATGATAAATTATTGTCCGACACATAAAGGCTTGCACGGTAAGTTCCCGCATGCTTATATGTGTGCGTTGGCGTCGGTCCGAATCCACTCTCTCCGTCTCCGAAATCCCATACAAAGCTTGCAATATAGCCGTCCGTATCGTAGGACATGCTGCCGTCAAAACGTACAGGCTGCTCCATAACGGCGTCTGTTATATCGGCTCCTGCGTGGCTGTATGGCGGATTGTTGATAACGGCGGTACTATTTAAAGTATCAATAAGCTTTCCGCCTTTATCATGGAGTTCAGCCGCGATAATATATTCTTTGCCCAAAAGCGGTGTCCATCCTGCACAGTAGATACCCTTAACTGCGTAAGGCTGGATATTCTCAAAGGCAATGTCTGCACTTCGGTATTCAGGTGTTTCTTTGCCCGATACCGTTGCAGTAAATACCAAGTATCCGCTCAGTGCTTCTTTTCCTCTGTTGTCAATTACGGCACGAAGCCTTATGTCATTATCGCCTGCGTCAGGATAGATGCCTGTGTCATAGAATGCTTCTTTCTTGATATACCATCCTGTTGTTCCCCTTCCAAGCTGAACAGCACCTATATCGTCTGCGTCTGCCTGAACATATACAAATCTGGAATAATCCAGCGAGCTTATGAACGCCGAGCTTCCGAATTCTACTGTATAATAAACGCTTGGATATGTTTTGTTCAGGTCGTCATCATACACAACCGGTATCTCACCGATTATGTATATATATCCGTAATCCTTCCAGAAATTGCCGTGAGAAATGGTAGTAGGATTGCTGCCGTCAGCATTCAGACTGAACGTAACCGAAGCTATATTTGCGCATCCTTCAGGTTCAGGTATCATGATAACCTGATAACGTGCATCTGTTTTTGAAGACGGTCCGTCGGCAAGCACGGTCATAGTGCTTCCGTCATATTCCGATGTTACCCTGACGCTGTCAGGTACGTAAATCGGGAGACGAAGTCCTGTATTCAAGTTGATGAGATAATCACAGAAGCCCGTATCTCCTTCGTTAACAAGTGCCAGACCGCCTTCGCCTTCACTTTCTGAAAGGACACCGTCCTTTCCGATGATGCTGGTGTTAGCAGCAACTATCAAAGGATTAAGCTGTACGCCTTTGTAATCCTTATGAGTAAGAGTAGCCTTAAATTCTCTGAACTCGCCCTGATACGGCTCGCCCTCGGTAACAGGCATGTTCCAGCGAACTATCCAATATCCGCTTACCTTGCCCGGCACCGTTTCCCACTCGCTCGTCAATTCATTAAAGACGCGCGACGCTGCAGGAACGTTTCCGAAGGCAAGCTTAAATTCGCTTCCGTTGCTGCTGCCGAACGAGCTTCCGAGAATTTCAAAGTCTGTTATAAGACCGCTTTGATTGCTGTCTACCTTTAACTGGCCGGAGTTGATATTCAAATTCATCGCTTCGCCGAAACCGTAGTTTTCAACGGTTACACCAAGACGGAACGGTGTGTTTGATAAAATGTCATGCGGAACAAAGTAATTAAGCGTTAATTTAGGCTGAGGAAGTATAGTGATAGGCACACCGTCGGTTTCTGTCTGCACAAGCTTTCCGTTTACGTAGTACGAAACAAGAGCCGATGCATAGTATACTTTACCTTCTTTTGTTATTCCGCCCAGCTCGCTGCCCGGAATGATCTGCCATGTTGCCGTAAGAGCAGCACCCGATGCCAGACTGCCGTTGCCTTCCACGTCGGATATTCCGGTTATTCCGGTTGCTATAATGAAGTTTTTGTTGCTGACATCCAGACCGTTCTCGTCCTTGATAAATACGTCTACTCTGAGATTATTAAGTGAGTATTCGGGATAACCGTTGGTAACCTTAAGAGTAGCATCAAAAGCCTGACGTTCCAATGTTGCTGTCTGGTTCAGACTGAGTTTTACTATTTCGTATGCCGAACCGCCGCTCTGCGACAGTTCTTCTTCCTTGTCTATGGACTGAGGAGCAATGTAGCGAATTTCCTCCATCTGCCCTTCCGGAAGCTGGAGAGTTTCTTCTGTAACCTTATTGTTATTTTCCGGCAAACGAACCTCTAATGTAACCTTGGTTGCACTTGGGTTGTACATAGGCAGAGCACCTGTTATCAACGGTGCCGGATCAACCGGAAGTCCCGTATCGGGATCAAAGGATACATATGCGCCTTCAAGCTTGATGTAGTTTTTAGCCATTCCTGCGGCATTTGTGCCATAAGGCAGATTATACACGCCCGGCTGAACCAAAAGCTTGATTTTGGCACTGCTTTGTGCCGCAATTTCTCCTATATATCCGCCACCGACAATACTGATGCCCATGTCGGATGCGTTCTCTCTTACTATAGACGCAACAACATCTGTGATTGCTATAAGACCTGTATTTACAATGTTAGCCTCGACATACACAGGCTCCGTAACATTCTTCGGAATATTTACCCAAGGCGGATTGAATCCGAATGAAGGCGACGGAATATGAGCGCCAAATGTGAGTTCGAGTTTTATTTCGTATTCGTCAACAATTGTAGTCGGAACAACTGTCCATTCAATCTGAACAGGCAGATTCTTCATAACAATATCGGTAAACGGTGCGCCGAATGACGGCATAATCTCACATTCGCCTACATATTTTTCGCGTCCGGTTGCAGACACGACCAAATCGTAAGCACCAAGAGGCTTATCATAGAACTGTGCAATACCATTTTCATCTGTATGAGCACTGAAGCTTGCGTAGTAATTTTGTTCTATGCCTGCTGTAATGCTAACATATTCATCTTTTGAAATAAGTGTTACCGTAGCACCCGATACCAAGCTGCCGACGTCATCGGTAACTCTCAACGAAATGCCGCCCGTCTTTACAGCAGTTATCTCGGCACTGAGTCCTACGTTTGCATAGAACTTGCCGGTGCTGTCGCTTACCACAAGTGTATCCTGATACTGACCAAGAGCCAACGATTCGCTCGGTGCAAAGGTTACGGTAAAGGTAGTGCTTTCATTAGGAAGAAGTGTCGTCTTGCCTATATTGCCTGCGGATACCCACGGAATGCCTGCAGGAGCAGTTGCCTTAAGGCCGCTCAGAGTTCCTTTACCCTTGTTGGTAACAGTTACAACTCTTGATGTTACATCGCCCGGATTCATGCCCACCGCGATACTCTTCAAATCTGTTACAGGTATCGGGTTTGCAGGCACTAAATTCAGGTGAACCTGCGTCTTGCAAAATGCACCCTGGTCGGTTGTGAATGTAATCTCAAAATCGGCAGTTTCGGAACAACCGAGCGATGCCGAAACATTCATCTGCACTGATGTTGCCGCACCTTGTGCAAGCGTTCTTGCCAAAGATGCACTATCGAGCGTGGCTGTTACGCCGTGTCCCGATTTTTGTACCAATGAAGCACTCAAGCCTGTGAGCGGTACACCGTCGCTATTTTTCGGCGACGGATTGCGTACCGTAATCTCTTTTGAGAATTGGGAATTTTCTGTTGCCACCAATTTCAGTGAGGAAGGCGTCGAAACAAGGCCCCAAACCTGTACCGATGTTGCGGCACCCGTACCCAACATTTTTTCATATCCAAATGCGTGGATAGACCATTCACCTGCTTCGCCTGTAAACGGTGTGAATATGGCACTGTATGCGCCGTTCTCATCTGTTTCAACAAATACTATCTCTTCTGCCTGATACATCATAAGTATTTCTTTGCCGTTGGCGTCAACGCTTATGATAGGCTCTTTAAGCGGCGGCATGAGCTGATAATCAAGCACAACTCTTTCACCTGCAACAGGCGTTCCGTCCGAATAACGGAAGGTTCCGCTTACATAGATGCTCTCACCAAGCTGATAGCTTTCTTTGTTGGTTTCAATAGTAATATTTCCTTCACGTACGATTTTAATATTCGTAGTAGGAGCAATAACCGTATCGGCACCGCAGCTTCCTATAAAATCAAGCTGATATGTGCCTGTCGACAAGTCGTTTCCCAGTGATACGTCAACCATATAAAGTCCGTTCGCATAATCATAACGCATCGCTCCGCTGTAATCTCCGACTATCTCATCATTCCGGCTGATTGAGTAGTATACCGCACCGTCATCGTTAGGTGTAACCGGAACAGTCAGATTTGATGAATGTCTTAAATCGGCTGTCAGTGTGATTTTTTCCTCAGAGGTTGAATAAAGTACTGCAAGGAAATCATCGTCCTGATCTTTTTCGTTCGGATGCGTTGTCATAACAAGAGCTTCGCTGACATTTATAACTGACGACCATGTTCTTGACGTACCTTCGGCAGGTGCGTCCATCTTAAGTTCGCCGTAGCTGTCTGCAACTATTTTGATATTATGGAATCCGCCAACCTTCGGTGTCCAACCTATAACCACAGGTACGGTGCTGAAGCCTCTTATGCCGTCAACCGATGCTCCTCCAACCGCCTTTCCGTCAACATAAAGTCCTACATTGAAGCGTTTGAATGCGGTTGCAACATTATTGTTTGTTATATACACAAGGAAATTAACCGGTTTTCCGGCTTCAACCTTGATTGGTGAGTAATTGACATTGGAAACACAAACATTAGGATATATGATCGAAAGCTTAGGAATCTGAATGTCCTTTCTCACCGTTGTTTCAGGGGCTGTAACATTATGTTGAGGATCAACTATAACGCCGAGCTGGTGATTGCCTTCAATTGCCGACCACTTAGCCTGAACCTCCTTAATCTCGCCACCTTCTATTCCTTCAACAGTAACTGTTCTGAACAGTTTGCCGTCCATTGTAAAGCTTACGCGGAAGCTGTCGGTAACATTTACCACGCTCAAATTTGTGATTTTAGCGGTAAACAGCAGAGATGTTCCATCGGTAAGAGTGGTTTCGGTCGGCTTCCATGTAACCTCAATTACTTCAAGTTCAGGATAATATACGCTGAATTCATCTGTAATAATGCTATAGTTATTGTTTGCAACGTCTGCCTCAATCAAGCATGGATTCAGGTCGTCCGCCTTAACCTCAACCTTGTGAGTTCCTATCTTAGGCACAGTGCTGAAGCTTAAAGTTGTAGAAGCGCCCGCAGCAAGCACAGGAACAGTCTGTCTTCCGCTGAACTCATCGTCAATATAGAGCGATACGCCAAAGTTAGACGCATCGGCATCTCCTATATTTGAAATGTCGGCACGATACACAAACGGTGCCTGAGTATCAAATACTGTCCCTTCCGGACTCCAGTAAATATCAGTTACGGCAACGTCCGCAAATTTTAACTGATGACTGCTTAAAACCTCGCTCCTAACGTTGTTGGTTTTGCTTGTTTCGGAAAGATTGTTGAGTATGTCGTTTGCAACAACCTTTACAATATGTGTGCCGGAAGTAGCCTGATATGAGAAATTAACTTCTATGGTTTGGCCATAGGCAAGGCTTACACCGTCCTCGTCTACCTCTGTCTTAGTGTAGCCCATATATCGGTTGTCGATATAAAAGCCTGTTAAAAAGCCCAGTTTTGCATCGCCAAGACCTTTATTTCCTATGGTCGCCGTTATGGTGATCATATCTCCCTCTTCAGGGTCTGTCGGTGTCCAACGTATAGATTCGACAAAGAGATCCGGTCTTCTGTCGCCTACTATAATAGTTTGCGAAGTCTCTGTTTTTGCACCCAGATCATCTGTTACGGTAAGTGTAACCGTATATCTTCCCGGTATGGTGTAAGTTACCGTACTTGTTGCGTAATCGCCTTTCTTTCCGTTTCCGAAGTCCCATCTGTACTGAACTATGGAGCCATCCGAATCGTTAGATCCGCTTGCACTGAAGATAAGCGGCACACCGGAATCGTATGTTCCCTCCGCCGATAATTCCGGAGAAACAATTTTTGCCACAGGAGGAATATTTACCTTAATATCCGTTCCTGTAAAGCTGTTGTTTTCTTCCGTTGCATCGGTGTTCTGAACTGTGGTTACAACGGCTGTTATATCAACTCTTTCCGGAAGTCCGTCCGGAGCGTCCCAATTTATGTTTGCCTCGCCTCCGGTATTTGCCGAAAGCGATACAGTCGTTTTACCTATTTCCAAAGAATCATAATAGAAGGTTATAATGCCGTCAGCCGCAGCACTTCCGTTATTTCTTAAGCTTGCTCTTATTGTGTTGGTTCTGCCGGATGCCAATGTTGACGGGGTTGCATAAACCGAATAAACACCAAGATCGCTGACTGCCGTAGGCATCATGCTCTGACGTTTGGAAGGTTCGCTGGTGTTTCCGGCATTATCCACAGTAACAATATAATAATAGTATACTTTTCCGTTTGTCAGACCCGTGTCGGTGTAAGCCGGGCTGAGCGGAGATGCTATTGTTACGCACTCCTCAGAGCCCGCCTCCGGATCCTCTGTACGCAAAACGTTGTAATAAGCAACGTCGGCTCCGCTTCCTGTCCACGAAAGATTTATTGTTCCGCCTATGCAAGGATCGGAAAGGGTAAGCTCAGGCTGAGACGGCGGTGTGGAATCCTTGAAATATGTTTTGATTTGTACCGATGGCTCACTGCCCATGTTCCTTACAACTGCCTTAATGGCATAATTCCCCTGATCCCATGACGAGGTGTCGACAGTCTTTTTAACAACGAAAAGCTCTGTGCCGAAAACATCTGTTTCCGATGCATAAACCAATTCTTTGACAAAATCAGTTGCATCAATTTCTGCAACGCTTTCGTAAACGGCGTCTGACGGTACCTGAGCCGCACTTGACGTACCGATATATGCCTTATACAACTCTATTGTGCTGAGTCCGACATTATCATTTATCTGAAGTTCCAAATTAAGTCCTGCGTTGAAACGGCTGCCTTGAGCCGGGCTCATTGACATAATTACAGGAAGCGATGTTTCTGCCTCAGGACGAGTTTTAACGCCCGGCGGCAATATTCCTTCGCTGTAATCATCGGTAAAAGGCCCTGTTTTTCCGAGGTCATTTTCCATGGCAACTCTGTAGAAATACTGGTTGACCGGATTAAGTCCCTGATCAACATATACATTTGATGTTGTATATGCCAGAAGCTCATAGTCGCCATCATTTATTTTGCGATACAGCACATAAGCGGCGGCATCGTTCCCCGGTGCCGGCTTCCAGCTGATTATCATCTTCCATTCGCCTGAATCCGCACGGAATCCCTCAGGAGCGGTTGGCGGATCGTTTGCCACACTGACTCTGATTTCTGTGCTGTTCTTGTTGCCTGCACTGTCTGTAAGTGTCAGCATTAATGCGTATAATCCATCCGGGAATTTTGCCTGAGGACCGTTCTCCGTTCCCGAAACAGCAAGTGTATCCCATGCAACTGTTCTGATTTCTCCCAAAGGATCTTCTTTATTAAGCTCTTCCCACGAACCTGTCGAAAGCAAATACCAAGGAGCATCAACGCCTTCCGTCGGTATGATCGCACCGGTACTATCATCTGTTGTGAGCGGTCTGTACTCAACAAGATATGATGAAATGGCTGTGTTGTCGTCTGCATGTATTGTCAACGTTGCATCAGATCTTGCAAAATCTCCTCCATAGAAGGTATGGATCACAGGTGCGGTAGAGTCTTTGCCCGGAGCACAAGTTTCAACATTTGAATAAGGGCTCTCGTTTCCGAGATCATCTACTGCAGTTACGCAATAGCTTCCTTCCGCATTCGTATTGTAAATAAATACTGAAGATGCGGTTTCACCGATTAAAACATAGGTGTCTTCGGCAGATATATACTTATAAATATTATACTTCAAAATATCCCGCGGAACAGAAGTCATAGACCATTTCAGCACAACCGAAAGCTCGCTTTCGGACACGCTGAGTACAGGCACGCCCGGTGATGCATTGTCTACCTGATAGCTTACGGTCGCCTCGGAAGAGTTTTGTGCGGCATCATAAGCTATAACTTTAAACGAAAGTGTGCCTTCCTTAACATATTCAGCGGTATTAACCGTAATTGCACCGGTTGAAGAGGTTCCTATCTTTATGTCCCCCGTGCCGGATTTTAAGAAGAAGTCTACATGGTCTACGCCGACATTATCGGTAACGACTACCGCAAGAGATATGCTTCCTGCAAGTCTTGTGCCTTCAGGGATTTTAAATTCCGTAATTTCAGGCGAAAGTGTGTCGGCAAGCGGCGAAACGCGTTCGGAAAGTGTTGCTGCAGCACCTTCTGTCTCTTCTTCGCTGACACAGGTTACCTGATACAGATAACTTTCGTTGTTCAATACGTCCAAATCCGCAAAAGATGTAAGCGTTGTGGATGCTATGAACACAAACCCCGCATCACTCTTACGATAGATATTGTAACGTGCGATTCTTACATTTTGAATTGTTGGTTCTTTCCAGGAAAGATTAATTCTCATCTGTCCCGATACAGCTTTTAATTCTTCCGGTGCATTAGGTGCTTCGGAGCTTATCTTAAGTGCTTTTGTCAAAGGCACGGAAAGTCTGCCTGCACCGTCAACAGCCTGAACCAAAAGAGTGTAATTGCCGTCATTGAGGGATGACGTATTAAACGAACCGTTTACTGTTGCTGATTTTTTGTTTCCTTCTATAGAAATTTCTTCTATTATGATATATCCCGAATCCGCCGCGTCGGCCGATTTATATTTGAATATAATGCGGCCAAGACGCAAATCGTCGGATGCTTCAGCAACCATGATAAGCCTGTCGCCCGTTCTCTGGAATGTGAATACGTCTATCTTCGGATCTGTCAAATCGGCATCAGGACGGTTTACGGTCGATTCGCTGCGATTTCCTTCGTTTCCGTAACGATCAACAGCCGCAACTGTATATGAATATATCTTGCCGCTGTCGCCGTACATTTCAACAGTTCTGTCCGTATAGCTTAAAGAGTAAACTCTGTCCGCGATAAGCACTTCATCGCCATCGCTTTCCGAGCGGTAAATCCTGTAATAAGAAGCGTTTTCAACAGCTTCCCATTTTAAGCTGATTTCCATAACGCCCGGCACAGATTCCGGAGCGGAAGGGGCAGCCAGTCTGACAGGCTCACAGGTAAATTCCGCCGTTGCCTCTGCCAGAGAATATCCGCCTTTAAGTATTATGGTATGAGTTCCGGCATCGGTAGCCTTTACATAACTCCAATCCACCGAAACAACGCCTTCATCATCCGCATATGTCCACATGATATAATCGTCGGTACTGTCGATATATGCGTTAACATATTCTCCGCCACGGAAACCTTCCGCATTTATATGGATAATGCTGCCCGGTTTCACATTGACGTTCGGGGTTAAGGTCATGCTCGTATTGTAACTGCCCTTATAGGAAGACGCTTCGGTCGTATCATCAAGACGGCTTCTGTTTCCTACGTCATCGACAGCAACAATCTTATAGGTATAGTTTATATCATCGCTTGTAGAATAGTCGATCCATGTAACGGTATTGCCTGATGTTATCTTAAGCGGCGACAGATAGTTTTTGAGCGAAAACTCGCCGCCCTCAGAACGGTAAACATAGTAATACGAAAGGTCGTTATCGGTATTACGATCCCATGTAAGTCTTATTCCGCCCGCCGCAGGAGCTGCGACAAGGCCTGTTACCTTTGAAACATATGTGTCAAACTCACGGGTTATCTCATATGCATCGGATTCGTTTCCTGAAAGATCGGAAATATAAATTCTTATTGTGTAGATTCCGTTATAGGTAATATCGCTTGCACGAACTGCACCGTAAGAATAAGAACCAAACGGAATAAACGAACCGTCAGATCCGGCATTTATTTGGGCTCTTGCGGAATACCAATCAACATCGGCATTATCCGTAGCCTCTATCCAGAAATTAACATCTGCACCAAGACGGTTGTCTTCCGGAGTGATTTTGGTGATTACCGGTTTTTCATTATCCAAAACCGGTGCGGCACTGCCTTCAGTCCACGCACTCTCATTTCCGGCTACGTCAATTGCCGCAACTCTGACATAGTACAATTCGTCCGGATCCAACCTGCGTATGGTGATATTTCTTGCAGAATCACTCTCATAAACATAGTTATAATCAAAAGTTTCAAAGCTTTTATCTTTTGAATAGTACACTGCGTATCTGTACGGAATCTCGCCCGTTGCCCCCGGCGTCCAATTCCAGCTTATAACCAGACTGTTAGGTGCTCCCGTAACATTCAGCCCTGTTACAGGTGCAGGTGCCGTATTATCAATATAATATCTGCGTTCCAAGCTGCCGGTGTTTCCCGAGCTGTCTAAAGCTGTAAAACGGAAGGTATACGCTCCATCGGCAAAGGCTGTTGTATCAACCTTCAAAGATGCTCTGTATTCCGAATTGCTTCCGTTGCTGCCGTTATAATTTGGAACAGACGAACCAACGTCGAAAACTTCTCCGTTTTCCGATGTCGCAGTTATCTGTATGGAACTTATCAACTGGTCATCATAAGCATAAACGGAAAATTCATTCTCTTTTCCTTTTACCGTGGCAATGTATTCGTTGTTAAGACGTATGTAGTTTCCCGTATTTGCATACGCATACGTTACCACAGGCGAATCGGTGCCGCCCGCAAGAACAGCACTCATCGGCGTTGAACCTTCGCCCTCATTGCCGAGCCTGTCGGTTGCTGTAACAATGTATTCATATCGTACACCAACCGTGATAGGACAATCTTTATTTCTCATGTTGTGTGTCCACATCGTAACGTTGCTTTCAAACTGTGCAAGCTTTATGTAATCTGTCTCATTTTCACTCTTGCAATACAGCGAATAGAAAGCAACATCCTCATCAGCGGGAGCCTCCCAGCCGATAACAATGTCCTGTTTTCTTGCAAAGAGTGTGAGCGACGGTGCCGCAGGCGGTGTTGTGTCTATTCTTATATAACATACCGCCGTTCTGCCGCTGGAAAGATCGTTCGCGATAAGTCGGTATCTGCCGTCGGCAAAGCCGTCAGGAATGATGAATGTGCCCGAAATTTCACCGTTTTCGTCAACCGACTCTCCCGAAACCGCAAGCTCGCTTTCAAAGTACAAATCGTAAAGTCCTAAAGCTGTAAAGTTTACGCCTTCGTAACCCAGAGTGTCTCCGGCCTTTCCTTCGGCAACATTACCCGATGTTGAAATGATAGGCCCTGTCTCTTTCACATTTACAACAGCGAACGCATGCTTGTAGCTGTTTCTTCCAATCACATCTACCTCATGGTCTCCTGCAAGCGTGGTAACCGGCAATGTATACACAGCTCTTAAGCTTCCGTCCGAAGCCGCAGTATACGATTCTAAACTGTCATTAATCTCTCTGTGGTCAAAATATAACGAAAGAGGTTCTTTTGGTAAAAAGTTTTCTGCTGTAACAGTAACAGCGGCATTTCCTTCATCCATGTCCACACGCACACTTGCGATAGGTGCTGTAACCGTAATGTCTGCCGTTTTTGTTACGGCTATCTTTTCAAAGGCAAACTCAATCTTATAAATTCCCGATGTTACGTATTTCTCAAATTCATAGGTTGCAGACGCACTGCCGTTATTTTCGGTCAGTACTGCGACAGTATTTGAGTCGATTGATATACGCACTTTTTCGCCGCTTTGTAATCCTGTCGCACCAAGCGTTACTTCTTCGCCCGGAGAAGCCGTCTCAGGATAAATCAATTTAACAGACGGATCTGACACATTCACAGATTTTGTGAGTAATGTTCCGGTAGTCGGTTCGTAAACACTTACTGTGTGTTCGCCTGTTGCAACGTTTGCTGAAATATTATATTCAAACGATGCTGTGCCGTTTTGTGCAACCACAGTCTCTTTCCCGGTGTTATAAGCGTCAAACCCAAGTTGCAACGATGCACCCGGCATATGTCCCGTTATCTGCACCGCAATTGTACTGCCCCCTGCGATTTCCTGCGGTATTATGTTGATAGCCGGGTTATAGCCTATAACAGGAATAGTAACCGATCCCCATTTTTGGCTTGTCTTTCCTTTTGCATTTACAGAAATGTTACCAGTGTAACCGTTTGGTACAGATATTTCAACTGCCGCTCTGCCGGAAGCATCAGCAACAACTGTATTTTCCGTTTTGTTGTTTCTGTAAATATCCACGCTTTCTTCTGCGTCAAGCCCTGTAACCGTTATGCTTACAGTACTGCCGCTGCGGATATTTCCTTCATATGAAAGGCTTAAATCTCCGCCCGATTCTGCCGATATTCCGTAAAAAGCAATTCTGTTGCTGCTTGAACCTGTTGCGGTAAAGGCATAGCTTCCGCTTGCAGGAGAGTATTCAAGCGAATCAACCGTGATCGATGCATTGCCGTTTGCATCGGCATTAGCATTGTCGGTGATAACGTCGTTTATGCTGAATACAACCTTCTCACCCGGTTTGAAGCCGCCGGCGTACAAAGTAAGCGGCTGATAAAGAATAGGCTGACCTGAAAGGATAAGTGTCTGAACGGTGTCGGTAAAGACTATGCTTCCCGAAGCCGTCATGCCACTGTCTTCACCGCGAAGTTCGATGCCGTGGCGTCCCGCTTCGGAAGAATAATCGAAGACGTAATTAAATGATACTCCATTGCCGTAGTTAGTGGCAGAGGATTTATAAACTCCGTCAACATATAATTTTACAGTTTCGTAATATCCGAAACCGGTACCTGAAATTGTAAATGTTTCAAGGCCGACGCTCTCTTTTGAAATTTCCGCTTTGGCTGTTGTTTTGCCCAGAGGAACGCTGATCGATGCCTCTCTGATAGATGACGGATGGACCACCGTAACCAAAATTGCTCCCACATCCTGAGAAACCTCAGGTATACGCACATAGAAGGAGTGTTCGTTTTCATAATAATATCTGTTATCACTTGCGACCAATTCGCCGTTTATGTATAAATCGGCATTGCCCGTTTCAAAACCGGTTGCGTAAAATCTTACATATTCACCGGCTGCAGGCTGTTCTTTTTCACATCTTAACTGAATCTCAGATGACATAACCGTAAGGGTAGCGAATGCCGACAACCCCGATTGAGGTTCCACAGCTCTTAAAATATATGTACCCGGTTTCGGATTGTCAAAATAATACGAAAGATTGAAACTTTCTCCGACATAACTGTCAGATGTTGAAAAACACGTGTAAGGCTTGCCCGATGTTTCGGTATCAACCGGATCAAGATATAAGTAAACCGATTTGCTTTCAGGGAATCCGTCAAGTTTTACATTGATACTGCCATCAGCAAACACTTTTGCAGGCGTGAGCGTTACCGTCGGTTCAAGATCGGCTATTGTAAAGCGAATCTGTGCAACCGCACCGCTTGTTGATCCTTTCGCTCTTATGGTATGAACGCCTCGCAGAGAAAGATCTGCCGACATAGTTACAGTTCTTTCTTCCGCGGAATCGTAGCTCCAGTCATAGTCAAATGCCTCTTCGTTTCTGTCAAGATAAAAATATACAGTTTCGCTCGGTCTGAAGCCGCTGAAAGCAATAGTAAGAGTCTCTCCGAGACGCGGTTGCTCGTTTACAAGACGAATTTGCGGATTATATTTCCCAACTGTGCCACGTACAGCCGAAGAATCGCTGTAATTACCGGCTCTGTCCACAGACCTTACCTTAAACCAATATACATCTCCCGGTGTAATATAATCGTACTGTGGGAATGTATAGGCACGTTCTGTAATTCTGTCATAGTAATTTGCGGTATAGTACTCCCCGTCTTCGCTTGTAGAATACAAAATATCATAGCCTACAACGTCCGTGTCGACCGGTGCAGTCCAGCGAAGGTCTATTTTTCCCGGAATTGACGATGTTGTAAGGACAGATGCCGTCGGAGCTATGCTATCCTTAACAAAATGTACCGATTTTTCCCCAACATTGCCAAAAGCGTCGGTCGCAACTGCTTTGAAGGTATATTCGCCGTCTTCAAGTGAGGCAAACTCCGTTTCGCTAATTTGGATATAGCGGTCGTAACTTGAGTGATACGGTTCATATTCCCAAGGACTGTTTTGCGGAACAATCACCGTTCCGTCATGTGCCGTAAAGGCGGCAGATACTGAAATCACAGCTGTTTCATCATTAACATACATTGTGATGTTTCCGGTGCTTTTGTATTCATCTTCTTCAACACCATAGATGCTCAATGCAGGTGCAACTCCGTCTTCAAGAGGTTTCACCGGACCTGCTGTAAGCATATCGCTCTTAACGCCGCGTGCATCTTTTATTCTGATTCCGTAATAGTAATTTTTCGACACATCTTCTGCGTTATAAAAATAATCCGTATATTCAGAGTAATAGTAGTAAATTTCGTTTATAATATTATCGGCAAGCGTCTCATAAGACTCTGCACGGTAAATCTGTATATAGTCGGTGTATTCAAGAGCTTTCTCTCTTGACCAGTTAAGTTTTACAGAACCGACACCGGCTGTTACCGTAAATGAATCCATAGGAACACAAGGTGCGTTATTTACTTTAAACACCGGAGAATAATATGAGTCATACTCATCATTCAAATCTTCCAAAGACGCACTTGCATGACCGACTTTGTCGTAAACTATAGGCAAAAGTCGAACTTCAACAGGTCCTTCATCCGAGCCTGCAACCGTACTTGTGTCCCACAAAAAGGCTTCGCCGTATGCCGAACTTCCTATTTTTTCAAAATCTCCGTCCTTAACCGAAAGATAATAATCAACGTAATCTATGCCACTGTCGTAATCGTAAACGTTCCTTGTCTGAATAGACGCCGTGTCGGTCAAGACAGTCGATGAATATAAATAAGAGCCTATGTTTTCGACATAGAAACGCCAGTATGAATCCAATACAGGCGGGTTGGCATCTAATTCATAATAAACACTGACAGTATTGCTCTGAACCCCGCCAACTACGGCATAAGCATACACATTAGCATTGCCGTTTATGGTGATCGGTCCGGTGTATTGCTTTTCATCGCCGTAATAAGATAACCTGTAATATATTTCGCTTTCAGGATCAGGATGACTTAAAACCAATTCAAACGGATCCCCGTACGTTCCGCCTTCAACTGAAAAATGCGGTGCCTCCACTCCCCTTGCTATTGTTAACTGATACCTTTGGGCACTGCTGTAATTGCTCAGGTCATACCCAAGAATCAATCTGTATGTTCCCACATCAAGATTTTTTTCTATGGAAACTGTGTCGCTCGTCTCGGAGTAGTCATCATCCGTTGATGCCAAAAGATTTTCCTGTGAATCGTAAAGATATACCGGCAGGCGGTAGTATCTTGACCAGTACATATCCGGTCGGTTCACCGTTATTTTATATGCGCCTGCGGCTTGAACGTCTAACAGATATTCTTCGTCATATCTGTTGAAAATCATACCGTCCGACAAAATCGTGGACGACTGGTTGAGCGTAAGCGTTTTAGGCTCTGTTATAACATAAGCTCTTACTGAATTGTTGCTGCCGTATCCCCATGTTCTTACAGAGGAATATGTATCGGTTTGAGCATCGTATGCACGCACATTTAACATCATATCTCTGTCTATGCTGATAGTTAAAGTGTTGTCCCGTGTCATATATGTATCGCTGTAAGTCTGATCAAACCACGATCCGGACTGATTTATCTGATAGCAGATAGTCGTGCCTTCCTTTGACGTTACGGTAACCGTTTGCGGCGAATCCCACACAACCGGACTATATACACCGTCGCTGTATTCTGCATCCGGAGAGAATGACGGAACAGGCGGCGGAGGCGTTCCGATGCTGAATTCTCTTGAATCTGCCTGGCTGCATACTCCGCTTTCGTTTTCCGTGATAAAGTACAATGTAAAATACTGGTCTTCTTCACCTGTAACCCGAATTGGGCCGGTATAAAGAGTACCGTTTTCCCTAATATACTGCGAGGAATAATCATTCCAATCTTGTTCCAGAATATAGTAAATGTTAAGGCTTGAATCCTCGGTAGTCAGGCTGATAGTGCCTCCGTTTTCGACAATATTATCCATATAATTAACACTGCATTCCGCAATCTCGATATCAGGCCAATAGTCCTGATATACCGTCCTACTTTGCAGCACACCTTCTGCGGTCGTTTTCATGGCATACGCTGATACATAGCACCCACCTGTGATTTTTACCGGATTTTCAGGATCGTACAAGACATATTCTTCCGCTCCGCCTTCGTGATGATGAGAATAATCGTTAATATAGTAATAAACGTTACAGCCTTCCGGAATATCCGTAAAGGTAAGATCAAATGCTTCCGTAAATCCATCACTTGTAACGCCGAAAGACGGCGGATCTATTGTTTTATAAACATTTGCCGAAAGGGTAGCTGTATTTTCGTCGTCGCTAAAATAAACATTTGAAATAATCGCTGTGTATGTTCCCGGCTCGGACAATGTAAAATAAGCATTCCAATTACTTATACGACCGGTGGTATAGTATTCGTCGGTTTCATAATCATAATAACCTTCTTCATAATTGTAGAAATAATCATTTGCAATAGTATTATAATCACCATCAAATACCATGCACGAAAAACTAAAATCCTGTCCTGATACGGTATCAATGAAAAGCGAATAACTTCCGGCGGTAAATCCTTCTTCCGGAATAACAAAACTCATTCTCTTTTCGGAATCTGAATCAATTTCTATCTCGGTTCTTGCTCCGTCCGGTCCCGTAACGAACAAAACCGCATAATCATCGGTTTCATCCGAAGGTTCTCCCGTGTCGTTTTCGGATTTTATTAATTTATAGGAATCTATGTCTGCGTCGTTTTCGGAGCGTACCTGTGCATCGGCGTTTGCATCGGTATCGCTGTCTGTGTTGTTTTCGGAGTTTATTACTTCATAGGAGTTTATGTCTGCGTCGTTTTCGGAGCGTACTTCTGCGTTGGCGTTTGCATCGGTATCGCTGTCTGCGTTTGTTTCTTCAACAGTCTGTGAGTACTCTTCATTCTGTGCGTCCCCGGCGTTTTCGGACACAGCAAGGCTATCCTCCACCGTTTCCGATGCAGGATTGTCTTCATTAACTTCACCGACCGAAACATCATCACTTATCTGAATGACATCGTCGGTTTGATTTGCAAAAGCCACACCGGCAGACAAAACACCGGCTTCTCCGCTGCACATGACAACCGCCATGCACACCGCCAAAAATTTCTTACGCCAACTCCTGAACAACATAAAAACATCTCCTTGTTTATGTAAAAATCAAATAAAAAGGCTTATATTTTCACGAATCCTGTTTGTGCAAAGCATTATCCTTGCAACTGATCAAACTCATCCGTTTATTATTTTATCATATCATTATACGCAATTCCACCGTGACAGAGAAATCGGCATTGACATTTTTTCTTGTCACATGTTGAAATCAAAAAATTTTTATAGTACAATATAATCGGAAGATTATAGCGAGTAAGGTGATTTGTTTGTTTACGGAGAGATTAAATGAGTTGTTTGAATGTCTTGATGCCACAAGCACCGAAATTGCAAAATTTGCGGGATGCGACCGTTCTCTTATAAGCCGGATAAAAAGCGGCAACCGCACGCCAAAACCGTCAAGCAATTCAACAGAAAAACTGATAAACGGAATATTTATGTTTGCTGATGATAAAAATGTGATTGGCAAGCTGATTTCCGCCGTTTCATGTCCTTCCGATAATCCAACGCCGGACGAAATAAAACGGCATATTCTTTTATTCCTTTATGAGGACTATTCGGAACAGGATTTACAAAAGCACGCGAGAAAAAAAGCAGCATCCGGCGCTGCCGAAAGAAAATTAGCTTACGGGGCAAGACTGGATGCTGTTATGAATATTGCTGATATTTCCAATGTACGTCTTTCAAAAATGCTCCATATCGATGCTTCTACCGTCAGCCGTTTCAGAAAAGGTCTGCGTGTGCCAAAAGCAAACAGGCAGCTCACAAATGATATATGCAATATTTTGTTTGAGCGTATTCGGGAGTTTGGACGTCTTTCGGAGCTTTTAAAACTCGCCTCAATCCCTCCCAACTTGTCTGATGATATGGAGGAATGTTACGAAAGATTTTGTAACTGGCTGTGCGATTTTAAGACAGAGGACGCAAGTTCTTTTGTTGAAAATCTTTTGGATAATATTTCATCCTTTTCGGCAGATATTAAAACGCCGCTACCAGATTTTGATGAAGTGGCACCGGATAAAATACTTAATGCTAAAGAAAACATATACTATGGCACGGACGGAGTACGAACGGCTGTCATACGTTTTTTGGGAAATGCCGTTAAAACAGGTGCAAAGGAGCTGTGGCTGTACTCTGATCAGAATATGGATTGGATGTCGCACGATATTCCTTTCCATATAAAATGGATGACACTTATGAGTGCGTGTGTGCGTCATGGTATTAAAATCCGCATTATCCATAATATAAATCGAAACCTTGATGAAATGACCGACGCAATCAACAGTTGGATGCCCTTGTACATGTCGGGAATGATAAAATCCTATTACTGCAAAAAGCAGGGTGAGAGTAAGTTTTCCACAACAATATTCCTCTGCCCCGGAATGGCTTGTATTTCAAGCGTACATGTGTATGGCTGTGAAGGCGAG
The DNA here is from genome assembly GCA_905233855.1 of uncultured Clostridia bacterium. Lineage (GTDB taxonomy): Bacteria > Bacillota > Clostridia > UBA1381 > CAJOGA01 > CAJOGA01. The sequence continues at coordinate 10,412 of CAJOGA010000004.1, read as the reverse complement.
GGAATATATCGGTATGACACCGATGAAAAAATTATAAAAGTAGAAGAGCTTTATTACAAGAAACTGCTTGCAATGTCCAAACCGCTTGTTCGTATTTACCAAATTCCGAAGGACGGAGATAAAATCGATATATGCGGCAACGGAATAACCACGGTTTTGAACACGCTATCGCTTGCCACCATGCCCGAATCATTAATAAAAAGCATGGTCAAACGCTATGGTCTCAGCGAATCTGTCGGTAATGACGTGCTTTTGGAATGGCAAGAGAAAAACCGGATATTCACCGATGAACTCAATCACGGATTTGTTCACGAAATTATCTGTACGGCAGAGGATGAGCTTTTGTTTAGCGGCAAGATACCTGCAGAAATACAGTCAGCGAACTTAACATATACTCCGCATGAGTACAAGGAACATATCAAAAATACCATTGCCTTTTCGGATAGTAACCCCAATTACCGCTTTTACGCGTTGCCGGATACTCCGTTTACAAATATCACTATTGCAGTTTCAGAAAATGCAGTTCTCGTTACAAGACTTTTGCCGCCGCAGATGACGTTTGCTTTTTCTCACCCGGCAATGTGCGAAGCGTTTTCAGAGTATGTCAATCGCCTGAAAGAACTAAACAATCAGGATAAGCTTACAACAAAACGTTTACTTGAAAGATATGTCTGATCGATTAATAATTAATGCCTACTGAACAAATGCTTTTTCGAAAGCATTTCAATGAAATTTATCAATTTCATTGCCGAAAAAGTCTTTGTAAGCCATTTTCGGGTTCGTGACGTTGATTGACCTCCTGTTTGTACCATCTGTCGGGAGATGACAGATGGTACAAAGTGCAAGGCTTTTTCACAAATATGTTCAAAAACCTTGCACCAAAACAATTCAAAAAACGCTCGAATGTCGATTTGCGACAGCGTTTTTGAATTGTTCGGCAGGCTTTAATTAATTTTTATCTTCGGATATAAAAATAAACACAGTGCAAACAATAATCACAATGTCGGCACTGTGTTTTTTTCTTCATTATTAAACGGCATAATATTAAATGGCGTAATCCTGAAGGAATTTATCATATATTGCCTGATAGTCGCCTTTTTTCTCGTAATGCATGTTTTTAAGATAGGTATGCGTATCGTAATCCACATCGCTGTTTATGAGCTGTTCTGCCGCTACCGCTACATTTGAACAGTGGTCGGCTATACGCTCTAAGTTGTTTACAAGGTCAAGGAACAACACGCCGCTCTTTAACGTACATTCGTGCTTTGTCATCCTGTCGGTATGACGCTGTCTCAGCTCGTCCTTCATATAGTCGATACACGCCTCACACGGCTGCACACGCAACGCAAGGTTCAGGTCGCGGTTTAAGTATGCCTGCATAGCCGAGTTTAAAATGTCCTCCGTTGCGGCGAACATTGTTTTTATTTCACGCTCTGCGTTAGACGAGAATTTTAAATCCTCGCTTTCCATCTCCTCAAGCACTTGCGATATATTCTTTGCGTGGTCGCCTATACGCTCTATATCGGTTATAACGTGGAACAGACTTGAGATAATCTTGTTTTCTTCTTCGTTTATATGCCCGTCCACAATTTTTACAAGATAATTTGTTATTGACGATTCCATCTCGTCTATAAAATTTTCGTTATCCCGCAACGTGGACATCCTCTTGCTCATTTTGTCGCCTTTTATAACATTGAAGACAATGTCAAAGTTTGCTTTTGCGGTTTCAAACATGGTTGTAACCTGTTTGTTTGCCTGAGCCAATGCCATTGCCGGAGTGGACAGCAAACGCTCGTCCAAAACATTGGCTTCTCCTTCGGTGTAGCCGGCTTTTGAAGGGATAATTCTGTTTGCAACAGTTATTAATACGCCGGTGAACGGAAGAAGCACAACTGTGTTTACAACATTAAACAGCAAATGGAATGCGGCAATATTGGATTTTGTTGCAAACTCAATAGGAATATTTTCCATAACAGGGAACACATACAGCACCACAAGGAACACCGCCGCACCGATAACCTTAATAAGCACGCTTATTGTCGCCACTTTTTTGGAGTCCTTATTTGCGCCGATACACGCAAACAAGCCTGTTACACATGCACCTATATTCTGCCCCAAAATGATAGGCACTGCGGCGGAAAACGGTATAACGCCCACGCTGGTTGCTGCCTGCAATACACCGATAGATGCCGACGAGCTCTGCAAAAGCACCGTTACCGCTATACCCACAAGTATGCCAAGAACCGGATTTGTGAACATATGCATTACGGCGTCAAAGCCATCATACTCCTTCAAAAAGCCCATGGCATCGCTCATCATGTCCATGCCTATGAACAATATGCCAAGACCCATCAGTATTTCACCTATGTTATTGTTCCTGTTCTTTTTTGAAAATATATAAAGAAAAATACCTATACAGACAGCTATCGCCGCAATGGATGTCGGCTTTAGCAAATCCAAAAACCAAAGCGAGCCGTTTAAATCGCCTATACTCAATATGAGTGCGGTGGTGGTTGTGCCTATGTTTGCACCCATTATAACGCCTACCGCCTGTTTAAGCGTCATAAGTCCGGCGTTTATAAAACCTATCACCATGACGGTGGTGGCACCGGAGCTTTGTATTATAGCTGTAACAGCCGTGCCGACAAGCACGCCCTTGACAAGGTTGCCCGTCAAACCGTCTATTATGGAGCTCATTTTATCGCCGGCAACCTTTTCCAAGCCGTCGCCCATAAGCTTCATACCGTACAGAAACAGAGCAAGCCCCGATACAAAACTGAATATCCACGTTATATTTGCTGCGTTCATTTAAAAACTCTCCAAAACCAGTTTTTTTAATTTATTCCGAATAACAGATCCTCGTATGTAGGGAACGGCCATGCATCACGGTCGACAATGAGTTCCAATTCGTCGGCATACGCACGCAGTTCATTCATGTTTGCTGAAAGAGAGTCTCTGCAGTATTGGGCTGTTTTACACAAATCGCCCTGTGCCTGCATAGCATGCATTTTATCTATCGCTTTTTCTAAGGATTCTGTTTGAGTGTAGAGTTTGTTTATAAGGGTGTTCAATTTTTCCAAAACGGCTGTCTGTGCCGATATATCCAGATTGCAGCCGGTATTTTTCAGCTCGTTCACCGTATTTGCCAAAGTTCCGGCATACTTCATGCAAGCCGGCAAAATCTCTCTCTTTGACATCTTCAGCATGGTGGAAGCCTCTATATTAAGCACTTTAACATATTTTTCAAGCTTTATTTCAAAGCGTGCGTTAAGCTCTGCTTCGGAATACACATTGTGCTTTGCAAATATGGTCTTTGCCCTGTCGGTAACATACGCTTTAAACGCATCGACGCTGTTGGTTATATTAGGCAAGCCGCGTTTTTCGGCCTCCTTTTTCCATTCGTCGGCATAACCGTTGCCGTTGAAGATAATGCGTTTATGCTGATTGTATATATCTTTAATAATACTTATTATTTCCGCTTTGACATCGGTTGCTTTTTCCAGTCTGTCGGCAATACAGCTCAGGCTTTCGGCAACGATTGTATTAAGCACGGTGTTAGGACCGGCAACGCTTGCTGACGACGGTACCATTCTGAACTCAAACTTGTTTCCGGTAAACGCAAACGGACTGGTTCTGTTTCTGTCGGCTGTGTCCATCGCAAACTGAGGCAGGGTTTTAACGCCGACTTTAAGACTGCAGATATTCGGTTCTTCATTATCTCCGCCGTTTGCTATATGCTCAAATATTTTTGTTATGTCGTCGCCCATATATATTGAAATAATTGCAGGCGGCGCCTCGTTATTGCCCAGACGGTGGTCGTTGCCGGCGTTGGATGCGGAGGAACGAACCAATGCGGCGTCATCGTCTATTGCTTTTATTATAGCACTGGTGAAAAGCAAGAAGGTAAGATTTTTATGCGGCGTTTTGCCCGGATCCAACAGATTGATACCGTCGTCCGTCTCAAGCGACCAGTTATCGTGTTTGCCCGATCCGTTGATGCCTGCGAACGGTTTTTCGTGAAGCAGGCACTCAAATCCATGACGCTTTGCCAGCTTACGCATTGTTTCCATAATTATCTGATTATGGTCGGTTGCAACATTTACGTCGTCATAAAGAGGAGCAAGCTCGTGCTGTGCAGGTGCAACCTCGTTATGCTTTGTTTTGGAATACACACCCATCTTCCAGAGTTGATTGTCCAAATCTCTCATAAATACGGCAACACGCTCTTTAAGAACGCCGAAATAATGGTCGTCCATCTCCTGACCTTTAGGCGGCCTTGACCCGAACAGGGTTCTTCCGGTAAAGACAAGATCCATGCGTTTGTCATACATTTTCTTATCGACAAGGAAATATTCCTGTTCCGCTCCGCAGTTGGGAATAACACGGTTCGATGTTGTGTTGCCCATCAGCCGCAGCACACGCATTGCCTGATGGTTTATAGCCTGCATACTTCTTAAAAGCGGCGTTTTTTTATCAAGCGCAACACCCGTGTAAGAACAGAATGCGGTAGGTATGCAGAGGGTAGGCCCTGCGGCGTCCTCCTTGATAAATACCGGCGAAGTACAGTCCCATGCGGTGTATCCGCGTGCTTCAAAGGTGGCTCTTAATCCGCCCGAAGGGAAACTGGATGCGTCAGGTTCACCCTTTATGAGCGATTTACCCGAAAATTCGCAAATCGCGTGCTGATGAGCCGATCTTGCTATAAAGGAATCGTGCTTTTCAGCGGTTATCCCCGTTAAAGGCTGAAACCAGTGGGTGTAGTGTGTTACACCGTGTTCCAAAGCCCATTCCATCATTGCCTTTGCAATGACATCGGCACTGCCTATGTCAAGCGGAGAGCTCTCCTGCATGGTTTTCTGAAGCTGCTGATAAACTGCTTTAGGCAGCCTTTCACGCATTACATCATCAGTGAAAATGTTGGCAGCAAAATTGTCTGTAAACTTATTTGCCGGCATGTTCATCCTCCTTTTATATATTGATGAAAACTAATTTAAATCTTTTTATCACAGACGAAACCGACAAATCAAACCCTTCCGGCTGTCGGTATTCAAAACGAAATGACCGGATTTGTCGGTTTCGTCCAAGGACGATGCTTTCATCGTCCTTAACTTTTTAAAGAGGTTTCCCTTTTTTATTGTTTAATATCCCAAAACCTGCGGCACAACCACAACGGATATTCTGCCCGGGAATTTGTAGCAATTATGTATTATTGATGTTATGTTACATATACACTGCGATGTGTGGCAATTATGGCATATATTATCCTCAACACAAGGCGTTTTGTGGTTGATACGCTTTGCGTTGGACGGGGCAACGTCTTTTGCACGCTTTATGCCCTCGTCTATATTTTCCACTATCTTGTTCACACCTATAACAACGATAACCTTTTTAGGTCCGAACGCAATGGCACCCGTACGGTTGCCCGTGCAATCGGTACAGACAAGCTCGCCGTTTTTTGTTACTGCATTGACGCTTGTAACAAACACGTCGGAGGTGAAGCCTTCACGGTATTTGTCAAGCATTTCGTCAAAAGTCTTTACATTGTAACGGTCTATGAATTTATAGTCGCCTTTTCTGAAATCGTCTATCAGATTCATTTCGTTAAGCGTTACCGAACCGCCGACAGCTATAGACGAACCCGCCGGAATCATAGACAAAACGGTTTGTTTGGCCTCATCAAGGTCTTTTGCATAAACTGCGTTAAAATCCTTGTTTTTCAAAATTTCTATTATCTGTTGAGCCTTTTGCTCCATTGCCCATTGCTGTACGTTATCCATAACACACGTTCCCTTCGTGATTATCTTGCAAGCCAACCGCCGTCAACAGCAACTGTGTAGCCGTTTACATAGTCGGACGCACTTGATGCAAGGAATACAACAGGACCCATAACGTCTGAAGGCAAGCCCCATCTGCCGGCAGGGATTCTTGCAAGAATGTCTGCACTGCGCTGTGCATCGTCTCTGAGCTGTTTTGTATTGTTTGTTGCCATATATCCCGGAGCGATAGCGTTTATGTTTATGTTATGTTTTGCCCATTCGTTTGCCATAGCTCTTGTTATACCCATAACGCCGCTCTTTGACGCTGTGTAAGAAGGTACGCGGATACCGCCCTGGAAGGAAAGCATGGAGGCTATGTTTATGATTTTGCCGCCTGTACCCTGCTTGATGTATTGCTGAGCAACAGCCTGACAGAAGAAGAACACTGTTTTAAGGTTGATGCTTATAACATCGTCCCAGTTCTTTTCGGAAAATTCTATAGCGTCTTCACGGCGGATAATGCCGGCGTTGTTAACCAGAATGTCAACATGACCGTATGTTTTTACTGCTGTGTCGATAATGCCCTGTATAGGATCTGTAGACATTAAGTTTGCCACAACGCCTACAAAGTTTTTGCCCATAGCCTTTATTTTTGCTTCTGTTTCAGGCATTTCAACATAGTCAACACCTACTATGTCGGCACCTGCTTCTGCCAATGCATAGCACATACCCTGTCCCAGACCTGTGCTTGCACCTGTTACTATTGCAACTTTTGAATCCAATTTAAAACTGTCGAGTATCATTTTACTTTTCTCCTTTACTATTAATAAATACATTTTCCGGCGGCATATCCGACGCCGCGGTTAATTTAAGAATATATGTGTTTTTATTATTTAAGATCTGTCATTGCTATGCCGTCCATATCATCAAAGGTCTGGTTTTCGCCAACCATACCCCAGATGAAGGTGTAATTCTTTGTGCCGCATCCGGAATGGATAGACCATGACGGCGATATAACAGCCTGTTCGTTTCTCATGATAATATGTCTTGTTTCGTCAGGTTCGCCCATCATGTGGAACACAACGTTTTCAGGCTCCATATCAAAATACAGATACACTTCCATACGTCTGTCATGGGTATGGCAAGGCATTGTGTTCCAAACAGAACCGCTTTCAAGCATTGTAAGACCCATCAGAAGCTGACAGCTCTTACATACCTTCGGATGAATGTACTGATATATTGTTCTCTTGTTACAGTCTTCAACGCTGCCCAATGCATTCGGATTAGCCGATGCAATATCGATTTTAACTGTAGGATATGTTGTGTGTGCCGGAGCGGAATTGATGTAGAATTTTGCAGGATTGTCTTTGTCATCGCTTTCAAATTCAACGCATTTTGTGCCCATGCCAACGTACAAGCCATCACGCGGGTTCATTTCGTAAGCTTTGCCGTCCAATATAACTTTACCCTTTGCACCGATATTGATTATACCAAGCTCACGTCTTTGCAGAAAATATTCCACACCGAGTTCCTTGCTTGCGGTAAGAGCCAGCTTTTGAGTTGTAGGAACGGCACTGCCGAAGATGATTCTGTCAACATGGCTGTATACCAATTTTATTTCGCCGTGTTGGAACAAATCGTCAACCAAAAAGTTTTCTCTCAGTTCCTCTGTGGTGTAGTATTTAACATCGTCCGGATGCCATGCATATCTGATTTCCATTTTAAAAAAACCTCCTGAAAAATTAATTTTATATTTTTGAATTTTTCAGATTGACAACAGCCTTGTTATCAATCCGTTAAAAATTATTATACCAACGGATTCGGTCTGTATATGAGATGCAGAATGTTTCCGTCAATATCGCGGAAGAAGAATGTTTTGATGCCGTTTGCCGAAATCTTGACATCGGTTACCACACTGACGTTTTCAGCCTTGAGCTTTTCAACCGATGCGTCGAACTCTTTGTCTCCTACAGCCAACGCTATATGACGTATACCGCAGGTTGACGTTTCGTTTGGCAACGATGCATCGGAATCCGACATAATAAATTCTATCATGCTTTTGTCTTCAAAAGCAAGGAAAAACGTGCCTTTTCCGTTGTCGTACACTATTTTTCCGCCGAACATTTTCAGATACCAATCCTTTAAAGCCGCCGTGTTTTTTGACACAATAGCTATATGTTCCATACCTTTTATCATAGCGATCGTCCTTTCCGATATAGTTTGGGTATATTAAATTCCAATCTATTCTATCACTGTTTTTGGAAATATTCAACTGTCATTTTAAACATAATCTATTCATATTTTAGATTATTATATATATTTTTTAGTTTAATTTTAACAGTTTTAACTATTGTGTATCAAAAGACGATGTGGTATACTGTGTATATACTATTTAATGCAGGTGTAAAGAATGAAAATTCAGTCTGTCGGTAACAGTGTATATGTAAAAGGCGTAACTTCGCTCGATCTTGACCAAACGCTGGACTGCGGTCAGGCGTTCCGCTGGGAAAAGCAGACTGACGGCTCATATACCGGCGTGGCAATGGGAAGGGTTATAAATGCGTGTATGCAGGATGATGTCCTTGTCCTGCACAACTGTTCCGAAGCCGATTTTTACGCCGTCTGGAAACGGTATTTTGACCTTGACCGCAGCTATGAGCTCATCAAACAAACCCTGTCCGCCGACCCGGTGCTGAGTAACGCCATAAAGTACGGCGAGGGCATACGCCTGCTTAATCAGGATGCGTGGGAATGTATTGTATCATTTATAATATCGGCAAGTAACAACATACCGCGTATAAAAAAGATAATAAACCTTTTATGCCAGCACTTTGGCTCAAAGCTTGAATATAACGGGAAAGTGTATCACGCCTTTCCGTCAGCACAGGATATTGCAAAGCTGTCTTTAAACGATTTGAGCGTTATACGTGCAGGCTTTCGCGACAAATACATACTTGAGGCGGCAAAATCGGTATCGTCCGGCGAGACGGACATAAACCTTTTGAAAACGCTCGACGCGTCGGAAGCCAAAAAGCGTCTGATGCGTATACACGGCGTAGGCGATAAGGTGGCATCCTGCGTGTTGTTGTTCGGCCTCGGAAAGCATGAGTGTTTCCCGATAGACGTCTGGATAAAACGTATAACGGAACATCTGTATTTTGAAGGCGAGCAAAGCGTTCAGACCATTGCAGACTTTGCACAGGACCGTTTCGGCGATTTGGGCGGATATGCACAGCAGTATCTGTTCTACTATGCACGTGAAAACAAGCTCGGCATACCGGCACAAGAGAAAAAGCGGGCATAAAAAGAGCGTCAACCAAACAAAAGGGTGAGTGTAAATGATGAATCCGGTATACAACACCAATATATCATACCTTTGTCCTGTTTGTGCAGACAGCACGGTAAGCCGTTTCACCGTGTTCGACATTCCCGATGAACACACTTTGGGTTTTGTCTGTCATAACAACTGCTCCGATAACTGCGTACTGATTAAGAAAAGCAGAAAAAGGTATGTGATAACGGTTGAGTGTGCAGAGTGCGACCGGCCGCATGTATACGTGCTGCCCGTTCCGAAGCTGTGGTCAAAAAGCTTAAAAACGCTGCGTTGTCCGTCAACCGGTGCGGAATTGGTGTATATAGGCAGCATGCCCGACATACGCTTTGCAATGAGTCAAAAAAGATAACTTAAGCTATATAAAAAATTTATATAAAAATATACACAGGAGGTATTATTAAATGCTTGTAACAGGTAAAGAAATTATGGACAAAGCTCACAAGGGCGGTTATGCAGTAGGTGCTTTTAACGTGAACAACATGGAAATAGTTCAGGCTATTATAGCTGCCGCAGAAGAAGAAAAAGCTCCGGTTATTCTTCAAACATCGGAAGGTGCTATAAAATATGCCGGCATGGATTATCTTCATGCGTTGGTTAAATTAGCGGCGGACAAAGCGTCTGTTCCTGTGGCACTTCACTTAGACCACGGCACAACCTATTCCACAATAATCAGCTGTATCGCAAACGGCTGGACATCGGTTATGATAGACGGCTCACGTTTTCCGCTTGACGAAAACATTGCCGCAACAAACGAAATCATCAAAATCGCACACGCTTGCGGCGTATCTGTTGAAGCTGAAATAGGTCAGCTCGGCGGTATAGAAGACAACATCAGCGTTGATGAAAGAGACGCAAGATTAACATCGCCTTCCGAAGCCAAAAAGTTTGTTGACGAAACAGGCGTTGACTATCTGGCAATAGCTATCGGTACTGCTCACGGTAAATACAAAGGCGAACCAAAGCTTGACTTTGAAAGACTTGACGAAATCAAAAAGCTTTTGAACATACCGTTGGTATTACACGGTGCGTCAGGCGTCGGCGAAGATTCAATAAAGAAAGCTGTCAGCCTCGGTATCAATAAAATAAACATCGACACAGACATTCGTATTGCATTCACAGAAGGCGTAAGAAGCGTTATCGAAGGCAAACCTGAAGAGTTTGACCCGAGAAAGCTTTGCACACCTGCCAAAGAAAATATGAAACAGGTTGTTAAAACCAAAATCCAATTATTCGGTTCGGCAGGCAAAGCGTAAAAGTCGGAACAAAAATTTTACCCGGCACGCAAAAAATGCGTGTCGGGCTTTTTTGTAAGAAAATGAATA
>CAJOGA010000003.1:39683-56136 GCA_905233855.1 uncultured Clostridia bacterium | reverse complement strand
TTTTTGTGCTCAGTTTGTCCGTTCTGCACTATTTTCTCTTCGCCCCCAAAAAGGGGGTGTAGCACAATGATTTTATAAATCGTTTTGCTACACCCCCTAGTTTTTTGTTTTTACGATAAATTCAGCGTATTTTTAAGCTGAGATAATTTTGACGGGCCTATAATCGGGAAGACATCAAAATTACTCTGTTCAATAAGCATTTTCAAAGCAACGGAAGATACGGTTGCATTTTCTTTCACTGCACGTTCTTTGATTATATTGAAGGTGTTTATGGATTTTTCGTTTAAATATCTGTCTTTCGCTTTTTTTGACAATTCACCCAAATCATATTTTTCAAAAAATCCCTTTGCCTGTGAAGAAAATGCAAAAACCGGTATTGTACCGTTATCATATTTTTCCTTTTCCGTATCTATATGTGCAAGCGTCGGGTCCCACACACCGTTGCGTGATGCAATATTATACAGTCCCTGACTGGCACAAAAGCCTTCCTGCTTTGACTTTTTTGCATATTCATTCGCAAGTTTTATTCTGTCATAGCTCCAGTTAGACGCTCCAAAATGCTTTATTATACCCTTATTCACCAATTCGTTTAAAAAATCTATTATCGGTTCAACAGGTTTATCGATGTCGTCCCTGTGCAGCCACAAAATATCTATATAATCCGTATCAAGAGCCTTAAGACTCAAAGATACGTCAGACGCTATTTCGTCTTTTTCAAGACGGGCTTTATCTCCTGCTTCAAGGTTTAACGGATGCGAACATTTGGTGGAAAGATAAATTTTATCTCTTTTATCTTTTATAAAGGCACCTACTATTTCTTCGCTTTTGCCTGTACAATACATACGTGCTGTATCTATAACATTTCCGCCGTTATCAAAATAAAATTTCATCATGGCTGACGCAGTGTTTTCATCAATTCTTTCGCCGTATCCGTCTGTACCCAATACAATCTGAGACAAATTCATTCCACACAGATTTATGTATTTCATGGCATTACTCCTTTAAAAATGTGTTTTTTTCAGCAGAAGTTAATTTTACTATAATACATCAAAAAATGCAAGTTTTTGCTTGTAATCAGCTAACAAAAGAGATATAATATGATGAATATATTTGTTGGCAGGAAAGGATTATTGCTTTGCATCATGGTAAATAAAGTTTTTAATATTTTAGAATACAACAAAATTCTTGAACGTTTGGCATCGTACACCGAAAGCGAATACGTTAAGGACAAAATTTATGCCCTGACTCCTTCAAAAAATCTGGAGGAAGCATCGCAATTGCAGGAGGAAACCACCGAAGCAGTTGATTTGATGCTCCGATACGGCAATCCGTGCAATTTATCTGTACCTGATTTATTGGGCGTTATAAAACGCTCTCAGATAAACGGCGTTTTATCCATGCGTGAATTATTAAATATTGCACGTCTTTTAAGGGTTACGGCAAGCATAAAATCATATCTTTCCAATGCGAAATATGAAACTCCGGTTTTAACAGATATATGTGATGAACTTATAACCGTTAAAGATTTGGAAAATGAAATATCGGGATGCATTATATCCGAAGAAGAAATGGCCGATACCGCAAGCACAGAGCTTAAAAATATCCGCCGTAAAATGAACTCTTTAAATATAAAAATAAAAGACAGTTTAAACGATATGATACATTCCGCTGCCTGGCGTAAATATCTTCAAGACCCGGTTGTAACTCTGAGGGGCGACAGATACGTGCTGCCTGTACGTGCTGAATACCGTTCGGAAATAAAAGGCATTGTCCACGACACGTCATCCACCGGTGCAACCCTGTTTGTTGAACCGATGAGCGTTGTTAATGCCAACAATGAAATACGTGAACTCATAAGCAAGGAAAAATCTGAGATTGAACGTATATTGTCTGACCTTTCATCAAGAGTCAGCGATTATGCAAATGAACTCGAAACAGATTTCAGGCTTGTCAGCCGTCTGGATTTTATATTTGCAAAAGGTAAAATGTCTATAGACATGGATGCCAGAGCACCTGTGTTAAACGATGACGGTTACATCTTTTTCAAAAAAGCGCGTCATCCGCTTATTGACAAAAAATACGTTGTGTCTAACGATATTTATCTCGGCGACACATTTGATCAGCTGGTTATAACCGGTCCGAATACAGGCGGTAAAACCGTTACACTTAAAACAATAGGTTTATTTTCTCTTATGGCCGCCGCCGGACTGCACATACCCGTCGAAGAAAACAGTCATGCCGCCGTGTTTGAACACGTATTTGCCGATATAGGCGACGAACAAAGCATAGAACAAAGTCTGAGCACATTTTCATCGCACATGGTTAATATTGTTGATATATTAAATCATGTTAATTATAATTCGCTTGTACTCTTTGACGAGCTTGGTGCAGGAACTGACCCTACAGAAGGTGCCGCTTTGGCAATATCAATATTGGAAAAGCTGCAGCTTATCGGTTCAAAAGTAGCCGCCACAACACACTACAGCGAGCTTAAAATGTTTGCCCTTTCTACGCACAGAGTTGAAAATGCATCGTGCGAATTTGACGTTAACTCATTAAAGCCTACCTACAAGCTTTTGATAGGTGTGCCGGGAAAATCAAACGCATTTTCAATTTCGGAAAGATTAGGTCTTGACAAAACGATAATAGAGCATGCATCAAACATGCTTTCCGATGAAAATATTAAATTTGAAGATATAGTTACAGATTTGGAACGTAACCGCGTTGAGGCGGAACGTGAAAAGCAAAAGACAGAAAAACTGCGTAAAGAGCTTGACGTCCTTCATAAAACCATCGAAAAGCAAAAGCAAGACCTTGAAGATACCAAGCAACGCATTTTGGATGAAGCTCGCCGTGAGGCTAAAATAATAGTATTAGACGCAAAAGAAGAAAGCAGAAAACTGATAAAAGAGCTGAACTCAATGAAGCTCAAAGCTGATAAATCACAAACCAATGCCGAGATTGAAAAAGTAAGAAAGCGTTTAAAATCAAAAGAAGATGAAATAAATGCAACGTTGACCTCCCAACCTGCAATCACAACTAAATATGTTCAGCCTAAAAATCTCAAAATCGGCACAACGGTAAAATTAATCAACTTGGATCAGGAAGCTGATGTTATTTCCCTGCCGGACAAAGACGGTAATTTGTTTGTGCAAGCGGGAATTATAAAAATAAAAACACACATTTCAAATATACGTACTCTGACTGACAGCAATATCGGCAAAGATGTTAAAAAATCCGGCAGAACGCCACGGACGGAATCGTTTGAAGTTAACACCTCAACCGTTCCGCGTGAGATAGATCTGCGTGGTCAGTCGCTGGAAGACGCTATGATGAATACCGATAAATTCCTGGACGACGCATATCTTGCATCATTAAAGGAAGTAACTGTTATACACGGTAAAGGCACAGGCGTGTTAAGAAACGGAATACAGGATATGTTAAGACATCACAAGCACGTTAAATCGTTCAGACTCGGCAAATACGGCGAAGGCGAAAACGGTGTAACTATTGTGGAATTAAAATAGAAAGGCGGCTTTAGAAATGGAAACTGCAAATCTTAAAAAACTGTTTTTGGAAAAATTCGGTGGAAATCCTGAAAATATACGTGTTTTTTCATCATCGGGCCGTGTTAACCTTATAGGTGAACACACCGACTACAGCGGAGGATATGTATTCCCGGCGGCGTTGTCTATGGGCACTGTTATTGTTGCCCGGGCAAGAAACGACGGTATAATACGCATGATGTCAACCGATCTGGACGTTTTAGCAGAAGGATCCGTTAAAGATTTACAATCATACAAAAACCTTGAATGGGGCAATTACCAATTCGGCGTTGCCGACGAGCTTATCAAAGCGGGATATCCTGTAAGCGGTGCTGATATGCTCTATCACGACACATTGCCTCACGGTGCCGGTCTTTCGGCATCTGCCGCTATAGAAGTTGCGACGGCTTTGGCATTATTGTCCTTGAGCGGCGTAAAAGATATTGACAAAATAGAACTGGCAAAAATTTCACAGCTTGCGGAAAACCGATATATCGGCGTTAACTGCGGAATCATGGACCAGTTTGCTTCGGCAATGGGCAAAAAAAATCACGCTATATTTTTAAGATGCAAAGATTTATCATATAAGCTGGTGCCTCTTGAACTTGGAGACTATAAAATAGTGATTTCCAACACAAACAAAAAACACTCTCTTGCAAGCTCAAAATATAACGAACGTCGCAGCGAATGTGAACAGGGCTTTGACATTCTGAAACAGGCATTCCCTGATGCTGAATGTTTGGGAGATATTTCCTATTCTGATTATAAAAACCACGAATCGCTTATTTCCAATCCGATTATAAAAAAACGTATTGAACATGTTATATCGGAAAACGATAGGGTGTTAAAGTCGATAGATGCATTAAACAGCGGCAATTTGGATTTGTTCGGCAAATTCATGAATGCCTCGCATGTATCATTACGTGATTTATATGAAGTGTCATGCCACGAGCTTGACGTTCTTGTAGACGAAGCTTTGAAAATTGACGGCGTTATAAGCTCGCGTATGACGGGAGCGGGCTTTGGCGGTTGCACAGTCAGTCTTGTACATAAGGCTGCCACCGATCTTTTTGTTAAAAATGTCGGCAAGGCATATAAAGAAAAAATCGGTTATGATGCAACCTTTTATATCTCCGAAACAGGCGACGGTGCAAAAGAAATTATATAATCCAAACGGGCGTGAATCAACAAGTGATTTTATCACAAAATTGAGGCAACGCCCTTTTCAGTTTTCAACGTTATCGCTGTTTTTTTCTGCGGCAATCATATCATATAACCTTTCCAACGCATCACCCAATGAACCTATACTGTCTATCAATCCGCAACTGACTGCCTCTTCTCCAAAAAGTATACTTCCCACATCGTTGGCAATCTCGCCCGTTTTTAACATTATGCTCCTGAACTTTTCAGCACTGATTTTTGAATTGTTTGCAACAAACGATATAATTCTGTCCTGCATTTTTGAGAAGTAGTCAAATGTCTGAGCTACTCCTATAACCGTACCGTTCATACGCAACGGATGAATTGTCATCGTAGCAGACGGTGCAATAAATGAATATTTTGCGGAAACCGCAAGCGGTACGCCTATGCTGTGTCCCCCACCCAATATCAGCGAAACGGTAGGCTTTTTCATTCCGGCTATAAGTTCTGAAATAGCAAGCCCTGCTTCAACGTCGCCCCCCATAGTGTTTAACAAAATAAGCAAAGCGTCAATTTGAGGATCCTCCTCAATAGCGACGAGCTGCGGCAATATATGTTCATATTTTGTGCTTTTGTTTTGCGGCGGTAACAGTGTATGTCCTTCTATTTGTCCTATTATACTTATACAGTGTATGTTTCCGCGTGGGTTTTTAACATCAACACTTCCTGTTTGAAGTATCTGATTTATTGTGTTTTGCTGTGTACTGTTTGATGCAGAGCCGGGATCGTCAGAATTTGTGTTTTGAAATATCCATTCATTGTTCATGTTAAACTCCTGTCTTAAAACATATTTGATTTTTTATGACTATTTTTCTGATTTTACTCTGTTTTTATTCAATAAAAATAAATATTTTATTAAATTACAAAAACTCCTTTATTTTTACAAAGAAATAATATATAATATATACAAATTGTTCCGAAAGGATGTAGTCCATGAACAGAAAGCAAGCCAGAGAGAAGGCATTTTGCCTTATTTTTCAGCTGGACTTTCACATTGAAAGCTTAGAAGAGCTGATTGAAACAGAAAAAAACAATATAGATGACCTGTCGCAATTTGAATATATCGAAAGCACCGTCAGAGGCGTTTGGGATAATTTAAAGGATATCGACGCTTTAATTGCAAAAAACCTGAAAAAAGGCTGGACTGTTTTGCGTTTGTCAAAGGTTATGCTTGCGGTTATGCGTTTGGCGGTTTATGAAATGGTATATTCCGACAGCGTGCCGGCAAATATCGCCATTAACGAAGCTTTGGAAATTGTAAAAATATACGACGATCCGGAAAGCTGTGCCTTCGCAAACGGTATACTTGGCGGTGTGTATAAAGAAACGGCTGATGCAAAATGAGTTGGTGTATAGGCTTTGATACCAGCAACTACACTACTTCCGTTGCCGCATTCAACGGCATGGACGTTGTTAGTTTAAAGAAAATTCTGCCGGTTAAAAGCGGCATGTGCGGTCTGCGTCAAAGCGACGCCGTATTTTTACACATCAGGCAAATTCCCGATCTGTTTAGCGAACTTTGCAGGCGGATAGATACTGAAGATATTTGCGGCGTTGGCATAAGCTGTAAACCCCGAAACGTCGAAAAATCGTATATGCCCGTATTTACGGTCGGCACATCATTCGGCGAATGTATTTCACAGCTTTTAAATGTACCTTTGTATGAATTTTCGCACCAGGACGGACATATAATGAGTGCAGTCCATTCAGCTGACTGTTACGGAATTCTTGAAGATAAATTTTTGGCGGTGCATCTTTCCGGAGGCACAACCGAAATACTGTTAACCCGTTATAACGGCAAAAACTTTGATAATGAAATAATCGGCGGCACCAAAGACATCAGTGCAGGTCAATTTATCGACCGTGTCGGCGTTGCTATGGGGCTTTGCTTCCCTGCCGGTAAGGATTTATCACGCCTTGCATCCGAAGCATCGGACAAAGTAAGTCTTAAAGCGTTTGTCGACGGCTGCAACATAAGCTATTCAGGCGTGGAAACAAAAGCTCAGCAATTGATAAAAAGCGGCGTGGATTTTTCTGTATTGGCTTTAAGCGTACTTGACTCAGTTGCTGTATCTTTGGCAAAAGCTCTGATTCATGCATCACGCATAACCGGAGTAAACAAAATCGTTTTCAGCGGCGGAGTTATGTCGAACGATTACATAAAGTCAGTTCTTAACACAATGCTCGGCTCTGCCGATTTATACTATGCCCGTCCGGAATTTTCAAGCGATAATTCCGCCGGCATCGCTGTGTTGACATATAAACGCAAATTTGAAAAAATATGATTGAAAGGATTTTCAGATATGTCCGACCAAATACGTATAGCTACCGTATCACAAGTTAATGCGTATATAAAACGCATGTTGGATTCAAACGGCATATTAAAAAACATATGGATAAAGGGCGAACTGTCTAACTGCAAAGTTCATTATTCCGGACATATATATTTGACAATCAAGGACGAAACAGGCGTCATTAGCGGCGTTATGTTTAAAACGAACGCCCAGACTCTGACATTTCAGCCCGAAGACGGTATGAAAATTATCGCCCGGGGCAGAGTATCGGTTTATGAACGCGACGGAAGATACCAGATATACATTGAAGAAATGGTTCAGGACGGTTTGGGAAATCTGCATATCGAATTTGAAAAACTGAAAAAAAAGCTTGACGAACAAGGTTTATTTGACCCGGAACACAAAAAGCCGTTGCCGCAGTTTCCAAAACGCATAGGCATAGTTACAGCAACTACAGGTGCGGCAATACGCGATATGATAAATGTTTCGGGCAGACGTTTCCCGCTTGCCGATATTGTTATCTACCCTTCTTTGGTTCAAGGTGAAAACGCAGCTTTAAACATCATAAAAGGCATACATTATTTCGACAATGCACCCGATATAGATGTTATTATTATAGGCCGAGGCGGCGGATCTATAGAGGATTTGTGGGCGTTTAACGACGAAAATCTCGCCTACGAAATATACTCCTGTAATACGCCTATAATATCGGCAGTCGGCCATGAAACCGACTTTACAATATCAGATTTTGTTGCAGACCTGCGTGCTCCCACACCTTCTGCCGCAGCGGAATTGGCGGTACCGTCTGACGCCGAGATAAAAGCGTTGTTTAAAAGCATAGACAATAAAATATTGTATTGTATGAACAATATGATAAAACACAAGCAGCTTCAGGTAAACTCTTTAAAACCTACCAGTCCAAAACATAAAATAGACGAGCAGATAATTTATACCGATATGTTAACAAAACAAATCTTTAACAGTATAAACAACAAATATGAAAAGCTGCAAAAACAATTTTCAAAATCGTGCGGCAAGTTGGACTCGCTCAGTCCTATCGCTGTGTTAGCACGAGGATACTCCATGGCAAGAACGTCTGACGGCAAAGTTATTAAAACCGTGTCGCAAGCAAAAGATGCCTCCCGTTTTAGTTTAACATTGTCCGACGGCAACGTTGACTGTGTTGTGCAGTAGAAAGGAGTCGTTATGGCAAAAGCATCTGATAAGGAAATAAGTTTTGAAAAGGCAATCAATGAATTGGAACAGATAGTAGAAAAGCTTGAAACAGGCGAAGCAACGCTTGAAGAATCGCTTGAATTGTTTGAAAAAGGCATAAAGCTTTCGTCTGTGTGTCAAAAAAAATTAGACAATGCCAAGCAAAGAATAAGCGTTATAACAAAAGCAGATGATGAAATCTCGGAAGAGCCTTTTAGCCCTGATGCCGAAGATTTGTAATAAACCGTTTTTCCCTTTTGAAAGGAAGATTTTTATATGGATTTTAAGCAGGAATTAATTTTTAAAGCACAGCAAGCCGACAAATTTATAGCCGAAAGATTTTTTGTAAATGAGAATCGTCAAAAGCTGTTGTATGAATCTATGAACTACAGTCTTTCGGCCGGCGGAAAGAGATTGCGTCCCGTTCTGATGATGTCGGTATGCGAAATGCTCGGAACGGATTTTAACAAAACCGCCGATTTTGCCTGTGCCATTGAAATGATACATACATATTCGCTCATACATGACGATTTGCCTGCTATGGACAACGACAAATTCCGACGCGGAAAGCTCACGAATCATATCGTGTACGGTGAGGATATGGCAATTTTGGCAGGAGACGCACTTTTAAACAAAGCGTTTGAAGTTGCACTCTCAAACACCGCAGGCATAACCGCCGATAAGCTTGTTAAATCCCTTGCCGTTTTGGCTCAGATGTCCGGCAGTGAAGGCATGATAGGCGGTCAGGTGGTGGATATACAGAATTCCGGCTCTGATATTGACGAAAAAACGCTTGAATATATGTATATGCTAAAAACCTGTGCACTCATTCGTGCGTCCGGATTAGTGGGAGCTATTATTGCCGGTGCGACAGATGATGAGTACAAAGCCATTGACAAATATTGCATAAATTTGGGTATGGCATTTCAAATACAAGACGATATCCTCGATATCGAAGGCGACGAAAAGATACTGGGTAAACCTATAGGAAGCGATCAGAAAAACAACAAAAAAACATTCGTCAGCCTTTTAGGCTTGGAAAAGAGTAAAGAGCTTGTGAAAACATATTCCTATAATGCTATAGATATTTTGCAAAATCTGAAGCGTAATTCGGAATTTTTGGAAAAGCTTACAATATATTTGATTGACAGAAATATTTAATTTTAAAAAATTTTTGCACGGAGATTTTATTATGATTAATTTTGCATTAGTTTCAGCTTTTACAAGCTGGTTTATAGCTCAATTTCTTAAAGTTGTGTTCTTTCTCGTATCACATAAAAAGTTGGATTTTAAACGTTTTTTTCAGTCAGGGGGCATGCCAAGCTCGCACTCCGCTCTTACAGCGTCGTTAACATTGTCCGTTGGAATAATGGACGGGTTTAACTCCAATGCATTTGCGATAGCTCTTGCACTTACCGTAATTGTAATGTATGACGCCGCCGGTGTAAGACGTGCAGCAGGTCAGCAGGCACGAGTTATCAACAAGCTGACGGAAACATGGGAAAACAATCTTGATTTTATCCAAGATAAACAATTAAAAGAATTTTTGGGACACACTCCTGTAGAAGTAATCGCCGGTGCAATACTCGGCTGTGTTATTTCTCTTATATATTATTACACGATATACATGTATATCATATAATATTAAAAGGCTTTGGCAAAATGAAAGAGAAACGGTTCGTCGAGGACGCCGAACCCTACAATTTGTATTGCTCACATAATACAAATACAATATATGTAGGGGACGGTCTCCCGGACGTCCCGACAAAACATTTTGCTGCAAAGCCTTTTTCAACATCAAATTATTTACGTGCCCGCCTTAAAATACATACATCCAGTTTTGGAGTATCTTTATCAAGCTGTTAAAATATCCTTTTTTCTGCTTTGTTACGGCATAAACATCTTTGTCCGATACCGCATCTATGGACGCTAACAGATTATCGCCGTTATACACCTCCAATACACCAACCTTTTCGCCTTTATTTACCGGTGCATACAACGCATTCATTTTTAATTTTACCGTTATATTATTGTTTTCTCCCTTTCTTATAGGCACACTGAATGATTCGGACGGTATAACATTAACAACCACACCGTCGGAATTTTTTGCTGTAACGGTTTTTATAATCTGATTTTCTTTCAAAATATCTTTTGATTCATACCGGGAAAATGCATAATCGAGCATTTTTTTATGGTCGTTCCAGTCATCCGGCGAACCGAGCGTTACCGCAATAAATCTTATGCCGTTTCGTTCTGCACAACTTACAAGGCACCGTCCTGTGCTTTTTGTATATCCCGTCTTAACCCCTATGCACCCTTCGTACATACTCAAAAGCTTATTATGATTCACAAAATACATATCTGTGCCGTCTGCCGTCTTGGCGGTATATTTTTTTGTTGATACGATTTTTTCAAAATTCTCATTTTGCATGGCATAACGTGTTATTTGTGCAAGATCGTATGCAGTTGTGTAATGCCCGTCAGCGTCAAGACCGTTCGGGTTTTTAAACGATGTGTTCTCCAGTCCTAAATCACGTGCCTTTTTTGTCATTCCTTTGGCAAATTCCTGCACATTTCCACAAATATGTTCAGCTATTGCAACTGCCGCATCATTGCCCGAATTCAGCATAAGACCGTACACCAAATCAATCATTCTTATCTTGTCGCCCGGTTTTAAATATAAAGACGAGCCTTCGGTATTTGCGGCATTGCGGCTGATAGTTACAATATCGTCGGGCTTTGATTTTTCCAACGCAAGCAGTGCCGTCATGATTTTTGTAGTGCTTGCCATACCGGTTTTCGTATGTGCGTTTTTTTCGTATAACACAGTACCTGTGGTAGTTTCAATTAAAACAGCACAGTTTGCACTTGTATCCAATGCGTAAACATTTACACTCATAAGCATAAACAATATAACAAACACAATACATTTTTTCATAAAAAAACCACCCCTGTTTAGTTTATGCCGAATCGGGGCGGTTATGTGTTTATTTAATTATCTTTCGCAAAATGCCGCAATAAGCTTGATACATTCCTCCACGTCATTTAAATCCGACATTTCAGACGAAGAATGGATATAACGTGTAGGGATTGACAATCCGCCGCTTGGCACGCCTTCGTGTGAAAGGTGTATTGCTCCGGCGTCGGTACCGCCTTTTTCCAGAACTTCTAACTGATATTTTATGTTGTTCTTCTTTGCGACATCAATAAGGCTTTCACGCACTTCATGATGACATATAACAGAAGCATCCTTCACTTTTACCGCAACACCTGAACCTAATTTTACATCCATGGCAGATGATGAAGGTGTGTCGCCGGTACGGGTTACGTCCACAGCAATCGCCATATCGGGATTTATTTTATATGCAGACGTTCTTGCTCCACGCAATCCAACCTCCTCCTGAACGGTAAAGGTGAAATACAAGTCATATGTATTGTTTTTTATCTTTTTTAAGGCTTGTATCAACGCATAACAGCCTATTCTGTTGTCGAGCGACTTGGATATGACTATGTTGCCGTTAAACGCACAATCGCCGACAAAGCATGCCGTGTCCCCCACATTAACATATTTTTGTGCGGATTCTTTATCTGATGCCCCTATGTCTATATACATATTTGCAAGCTTTAAATCTTTTATTCCGTTTGTCTGTTCATAACTTACCACGCCTGTTGTACCATTTGCGAACACCACTTTGGAATTAATGCAATTATATGCATTGACACCGCCGACAGCCGCAAAGCGTATAAAGCCGTCATCTTGTATATGCGTTACCATAATGCCTATTTCGTCCATGTGTGCGGCAAACATGAGCTTTTTACCTTTGCCCTTTTTATGAACGATAAGATTACCCATAGTATCTGTTATTATTTCATCCGCAAATTTTTTTACTTCGTCGATTATTATATTTCTGACGCTTTCCTCGCAACCGGAAGGTGCATTTGATTTTGTAAGCGATTTTATAAGTTCCATTTTTGGCTCACCTCATTATCTTCATTATTGATTTTGTGTTTTGCAAAAACAACCTTGAAAGCTCGTAAACGCTGTTGACATCGTCTTTTGCAGCCACCGTTACCGGCGAATGAAGATATCGGCACGGTAATGATATTGCACACGTTTTCACGCCCTCTTTTGAAAGATGTATTGCTCCGGCGTCGTTTCCGCCTGCGTTTGACTCTTTATACTGCGTTTTTATTCCTTTTTTATTACCGTTTTCATAAAGCCATGCCGCCAAGCGTTTGTCAACAATAGTGCGTGAATCCATAAGAGTTACGGCAGCACCGTGATTTAGCCTTACCACATACTGATGCTCATCAGTTCCGCTGACATCGGACGCCGTTGTTGTTTCTATAACCAACGCTATATCGGGTTCGACAGCGTATGCTGCAACGGTTGCACCACGAAGACCGATTTCCTCCTGAACGGTGAAGCAGACATACAAATCATAGTCATATCTTTCTTTTAAAAGCTCCATAGCTACAGCACAGCCAACTCTGTTGTCCAACGCCTTACCTTTTATAAATCCGTTTCCGAACTGTTCAAATTCCGTTGCAAAACTGATATAATCTCCTATTTCTATCCATTTAAGTGCATCTTTTTTGCTTTTTGCACCGATATCTATAGTAAGCTTATTTTCAGCAACAGCTTTTTCGCGTTCGCTTTTATTTTGCAGATGTACAGCCTTCATTCCGATTACGCCTTTTATCCTTTTATCGCCTATGACAACACGTTTGGACACAAGCACTCTCGGGTCTATGCCTCCGACAGACTGAAATTTTATAAAACCTTTATCGGTAATTTCGCTGACGATAAAGCCTACCTCATCCATATGTACTGCAATCATTATTTTTTTATCGGAAGAAGCACCTTTTTTTAAAGCAATGACATTTCCCATAGAGTCGGTTCTGATATCGTCGCACAAAGGGGTTATTTTATTTATTATATACTCACGTACTTTATCCTCATCGCCGCTGACGCCGCATATATTACACAGCTTTTCTATGTTTTTTATCATAACGCTGCTCCCTCCTGCCCTATCGTTTTAACAAACAGAGCCATAAGCTTTGCGGTTGCCTCAACATCTTTTTCGGACAGCGTTTCAACGGTAGTATGCATATATTTAAGCGGTATTGACAATAACGCCGTAGGTACGCCGCATCTGCTGACCTGTATTGCCCACGCATCGGTTCCCGTATCGCCGCCCATAACCTCGGTCTGATACTTTATTTTGTTTTCTTCCGCCAGATTAATAAGCTTTTTATGCATCTTTCTGTTAAGACTCGGCCCTATTCCTATTGCCGTACCACCGCCTATTTCAAAAGCGTTGTCGCTGTTGTCCGGCGTTATGCCGTGGGTTGCGTCTACCGCTATTGCATAATCAGCCTTAACCTCATATGCCGCTGTTTTTGCTCCGCGTAATCCCGTCTCCTCCTGCGCCGTACATACGGCATATACATCTGCGTCAAGCGTTTCTTTTTTCAAATACTCAAGACATTTCACCATCGCGGCAACTCCGGCTCTGTCATCCAGACATTTGCCGGAAAACTGCTTGTTTTTAAGATTTGAATTCGGCGAAAGCATTGTTATACTATCGCCTATATTAACAAGCTTGCACGCATCGTCATGGCTATAGCCTATATCTATTGCAAGTGCATCAATACCAAGACTCTTGTCCATATCTTCTCGCGGCAACAAATGCGGTGGCTTCGAGCCTATAACACCGTAAACATCCTCTTTGCCGTGTATTACAACTTCGCTCGACGGTAACACCTTTGTGTCTATTCCGCCGATATTAACAAATTTCACAAAACCGTTTTCATCTATCGAGCTTACCATAAGTCCTATCTCATCACAGTGGGCAGCAAGCATTATACGCTTTGCGTCAGGCTTACCGCAACGCTTGACAGCTATAACGCTCCCCAAAGCGGTGGTGTGAATATCGTCCGCCAAACCGGCAAACAATTTTTCCAATTCATTTGATATTCTGTATTCAAATCCCGATATCGCACGCATATCGGACAGTTTTTTTAACAAATTATTCATACTGCGTCTCCTCATAAGGAAATATTTACAGTTCGTTCACAAGCTTTTTGAATAATTTTCCGCGTTCTTCAAAATTACGGAACATATCAAAGCTTGTGCTTGCCGGCGAAAGCACAACTACATCGCCAGGCTGTGCTTTATTTCTTGCGGTTTTAACTATTTCATCATAGCTTGTGCAACGGATTATCTCCGGCATATCTTTGCCGCCGGACGCCTTTATAACCGCCTGCTCAATAACATCTGCTGTTGCACCTGTTAAAATAAGCGTTTTTGCCTTTTCCATAATAACAGGGCCGATTTCGTCATAAGGTATGCCTTTATCTTTACCGCCGGATATTAAAATAACTTTTTGATTAAAAACATTCAATGTGTTTTTTGTTCTGTTAGGGCTGGAATCTATAGAGGAATTGTAATACTTAACGCCGTCCAATTCACGCACAAGCTCAATTCTGTGTTCAACGCCGTCAAAAGTTTGTGCAACCTTATTTATTGTGTCGGCATCTGCCATGCCCCATACCGCACCTATTGCCGCCATATAATTTTCGACATTATGCCATCCCGGAATCTTTATCTTATTAACATCCAAAACTTTTTCACCGTTTACACATATAAAATCATCCTGAACGTATATTCCGTTATCCGGCTTGGTTTTACGTGAAAAATACACAACCCTTCCCAATGCCTCTTTACCTATGCCGTTGGTTACTTCATTATCGTAATTTACGACAAGTCTTGACGATGGCGACTGGTATTTCATAATGTTCTTTTTGGCGTCTATATATTCTTCATAGTCTTTATGCATATCAAGATGATTTGGCGATATATTTGTTATAACGCTTATCTGTGGAGATTTTTTCATTGTATGAAGCTGAAAGCTTGAAAGCTCAACCACAACCTTATCATCTGCAGATATATCGTTTACACGGCTCAAAAGAGGCGTGCCGATATTGCCGCCAAGCCATACTGTGTAGCCTTGTTCTTTGAGCATTTCACTTATAAGGGTTGTTGTGGTTGTTTTTCCGTCGCTGCCTGTTATGCCTATTATCTGTGCAGGACACAATTCAAAAAACAGCTCCATCTCCGACGTTATAAAGCTGCCGTTTTTTCTTGCATTTACAAGCTGAGGCAGATCGTAACGCATACCCGGAGTTTTGAATATAACATCTTCATTAAGGTTATCTAAATAGTTTTCGCCAAGAATATACGTTATATCCGTTTTGTCAAACTGTGATATGATGCCTTTCAAATCTTCCTTTGTTCTTTTATCTCTTACGACAATTTTAACACTGCAATCATCCAGAATTTTTATTAAAGGAATGTTGCTTATACCTATACCCAAAACCGCAACAGTCATGCCCTTTTTTAAATATTTATCAATACCGTTTATCATTTTGCCTGACCCTCCGATATTTTATTAGTTCAATTATAGTATAGTGCGTAAATCAATACGATAATACGCCGCTTTGAGATTTTTCACAAAAAAAGCCGCTGACTAAGCGGCTTTTTTACATCAAAATCTATTATTCAGCATCGTCAGCGGCAGCATCATCAGCAACAACATCGCCGTCTTTATATACAACTTCGTCTTCTGTGTTTTCTGCAGGCTCTTCTTCCTTAACTTCCGGTTCTAAAAGAGCTCGTATGCTTAAGCTGATTTTCTTTGTTTCCCAGTTGATATCTGTAATTTTAGCGGTAACTGTCTGTCCGATGGAAAGTTCATCTTCCGGCTTACCTATTCTTCTGTTGGCAATTTGAGAAATGTGTATAAGACCGTCGATACTAGGCATGAGTTCCACGAATGCACCGAATGGCAACAAACGTACAACTTTTGCTTCAACAACATCACCCACATTAAATTTGCTTTGTGCGATTACCCAAGGATTGTCTTCAGCCTTTTTAAAGCCGAGAGAAATTTTCTTTGTTTCAGGATTGATTTCTTTAACATAAACTTCTACCATGTCGCCTTCTTTAACAACTTCGGAAGGATGCTTAATTCTGCTCCAGCTGAGTTCGGAAATGTGAACAAGACCGTCTACACCGCCGATGTCCACAAACGCACCAAAATTGGTAAGCGATTTAACAACACCGTTATATTTCTTGCCTACTTCACAGTCTGCCCAGAATTTTTCTTCCAACGCTTTTTTCTGTTCAACAAGAAC
>CAJOGA010000003.1:0-39635 GCA_905233855.1 uncultured Clostridia bacterium | reverse complement strand
GCCTACAAGCTCGTTCAAATCCTGCATATATCTGTCGCTTGCCTGAGAAGCGGGAACAAACACTCTTGTTCCGTTGCACAATAAAATTATGCCGCCGTTTATTGTTTGAACAACTTTACCTTCAAGTATTTCGCCGTTTTCATAAGCATCTTCGATTTTCTGCCAGCCTGCTATGGAGTCAAGCTTTTTCTTTGAAAGTATAGTTTTGCCTTCAGCATCATTAACGCCTATAACAAAAACGTCTATTTCATCGCCTATTTTAAGCATATCTGCCGGTTTAACGTCAGGGTCATCGGTCAATTCGGACGCGCTGATTATTCCGTCGGATTTAAAACCAAGGTCAACGATAACTTCGTTTGGACGTATTTCAACAACTACGCCTTTGACAACGTCTCCTATATTTAAAGTTTTAAGCGATTGCTCATACATTTGTGCAAAATCCATTTCTTCTGTGTTTTTGTTCATTTCATCCATTGTTTGTAAAACCTCCTCGATAAGCTTGCACGGGGTTGAAGCTCCTGCTGTTACGCCTATCTTTTTATTTTTTAAATTTATATTCTGAGGAATATCCTCAAAAGTTTCCAAATGATATGTAAGATTGCAATTTTCTTTGCATATCTCATACAGACGCATGGTGTTTGAGCTGTCTTTTCCGCCTATAACAAACATAACATCTGACTGTTTGGCAATTTGTGCAGCCTCTTCCTGTCTGTTTTTTGTTGCACTGCATATTGTATCAAAAACAACCGTGTTTTGGCAATAGTTTTTTGCAAAATTTATTATTTCATCAAAATTTTCTCTGTTTATTGTTGTCTGTGCGACAACACAGAGCGGTTTTTGCTTTATTTGGTCAATATTTATCTCATTTATATTATACGCAATTATTGCGTTTTCATCGCACCAACCGTTTATGCCTATAACCTCAGGGTGGTTTTTGTCGCCGACTATCATGATATTATATCCGTTTTCATAATATTCATGGACGATATTATGTATCTTTTTCACATACGGACAAGTCAAGTCAATATATTTTATACCTTTTTGCACCATCTTGTCAATAATATTTTTTCCCACTCCGTGAGTTCTTATTACCAGCGTTGTATCGGGCAGGATACTGTCAATATCGTTTACAACCTCCACACCTTTGCTTTTCAATTCCTTGGTAAAAGTGTTGTTATGAATAAGCTTTCCGAAGGTTGCTATATGAGTGTTTCTGTTGATTTCGTCATACACAGCGTCTACCGCACGTTTTACGCCAAAACAAAAACCCGCGGTTTTTGCAACAACAATTTCCATGTTTTAGAAAACCCCTTTACATTTCATATACCTTATCCATGATATATTCGCTCAATTCCTTTTGCTTTTCGGTATCAGGCTTTTCGCCGCACAATTCGTCAAGGTATATAGGTTTGCCGAACTCCACCGATACTTTGCTCATAAATTTATAATTGCCCTTTATTCTCACCGGCACAACAGGCACTTTTGCGTGCAGTGCAATCATCGCCACACCCTGTTTTGCCTTTATGCGTTTGCCGTTACGCACTCTTGTGCCTTCGGGAAAAATAATCAAAACCTTTTTTTGTTGAAGTCTTTCCAAAGCTGTTTTTATGGCCTTCATATCTCCTCTTGCACGGTCAACCGGAAACGCACCCAGATGTGATATTATCCATCCGAAAAGCTTGTTGTTAAACAACGTGTTTTTAGCCATAAAATTCAACGGACGCTTTGACGCAAACCCCAATGCCAAAACGTCCATATTGCTTGTGTGATTACAAGCAAGTATAACGCCGCCGTCCTTCGGAAGATTGTCTCTGTTTATATATTCAAATCTGTATACGAACAAAAAAACAAAACGGACAATACATTTAATAACATTGTAAAACATGCTCTACAGCCTTTCTTTTATGAAATTATATAAAAGCTCGACAGACTCTTCAAATTCATTGCCGCTTGTATCGATAACCGTTGCGTCATCCGCCTTCCTAAGCGGTGCAAACTCGCGTTCGGAATCGTTTTTGTCGCGATACATTATATCAAGCTTTACCTTCTCTATATCACATTCCATGCCTTTTTGCACCATTTCGTCATAACGGCGTTTTGCTCTGTCTTCAACGCTTGCTGTAAGATATATCTTTATTTGTGCATCCGGAAGCACATAAGTGCCTATATCGCGTCCGTCCATTACGACGTTATTATTGCTTGCAAGCTTACGTTGAAGTTCAACGAGCTTGAGCCTTACTTCCTTTATGACCGCAACATCGGACGCACCTATACTTACCTCTGCTTTGCGTATGTCGTCCGACACGTCTCTGCCGTTTAACAGTATTATTTGTTTGTCGTTTTCATACTTCATATCTATATTGATACTGTCCAGCACAGAAATCAGTTTCGGCGTTTCGTTTTTGATGTCTATGCCGTTTTCTATCGCAAACAATGCCACAGAACGGTACATCGCACCGGTGTCGATATAAATAAAACCGAGTCTTTTTGAAACTATTTTGGAAATTGAGCTTTTGCCTGCTCCGGCAGGCCCGTCAATCGCTATGTTGATATATTTCATACTATCGCCTCCGAATAATCAATCTGCCAAGTCTTTACGCAAAACCTTTGCGTCCTTCAAATACACATGTTTAATTTGTGCGTTTGTCTTTTCGGTGTTTACCTGTATCATAATTCTCAAACACATCCGCAGAGAATTTTCTATCTCAAGTTCGGCATAACACACAAGCGGAACGTCGGTATACCCTATTTCCCTTGCCGCAGCGGCAGGATAATATGCATTCAGGTCTTTTGTCATGGTGAAGAACATTGCTATCATGTCTTCTCTGTTTATATCGTTTCTTTTCACCATTTCTGCAAGCAGTTCGTTTGTCGCTTCAAATATTTTTTCTTTTGTGTTGCTCTCTACAGATATTGCTCCACGTATCGCTCTGACAGCCATCAGTCCTCGCCCTCCTTAACGCTCATACCCGCCAAATGCCCTGTTGAAAAGGCTATCTGCAAATTGTAGCCGCCGGTGTATGCACTCACGTTTAAAACCTCCCCGGCAAAATACAATCCCTTAACCAGCTTTGATTCCATGGTTGACGGATTTATTTCTTTTGTATTTATTCCGCCGCGTGTTATTATAGCTTCTTCTATCGGTCGGAAATCTTTTATGTCAAATCTTATATTTTTCAAAAGTGTAACCAGCTTGGCACGTTCCGATTTTGTTATCTGATGCACGGGCTTGTTTTCGTCTGTTCCCCAAAGCTTTAAAATTACAGGTATCAGTTTTTTTGGCAACAATCCGTCAAGTGCGTTTGCAACCTTTTTATTTATATTTTCCTCAAAATCACGCTGCAGACGTTTCTCAAGCTTTTGCTGAGTTAATGCCGGCTTTAAATCCACACAAATAAAATAACCGTTCGCCGGCGATTTTATATGCATGCTTGCCGAAAGTATGACAGGCCCTGTAAGTCCGAAATGGGCAAACATCATTTCGCCGAAATCGTTGTACACTTTTTTGCCGCTTTGGTCAAACAGCGTTATTGCAATATTTTTCAGCGACAAACCCATAAGTGAAGACACCCAGTCCTGTTCTACCGTTAAAGGCACAAGTCCCGGTGTTAAATCCGTTATTGTATGACCGAGTTTTTTTGCAAATTTATATCCGTCTCCGTCCGAACCGGTTAAAGGATAACTGACTCCCCCGGTTGCGACTATTACAGCATCCGCCGGCACAAATGTCCCGCCGGACAGTTTAATTCCTTTGACGCAGCCGTCCTGTGCAACTATTTCCTTAACAGCGTGAGTTATGAATTTCACATTGCCACGCATTGCAAATTTAAACAATGCATCAACAACGTCTTTTGCATTATCGGACTTTGGAAACACTCTGCCTCCGCGTTCGATTTTTGTTTCCAGTCCCTCTTTATTCAGAAGATTTATAATATCTGTATTGTCAAATGCAGAAAATGCACTGTATAAAAATCTGGCGTTTTCGGGGATGTTGTTTATAAATTCATCAATATCGGCAATGTTTGTTATATTGCATCTGCCCTTGCCGGTTATACGCAATTTTCTGCCCGGCATATTGTTTTTGTCGAACAGTTTAACATTGAATCCGCGTTGTGCAAGAGTGCCGCAAGCCATTAAACCCGCCGCTCCGGCACCTATTACGGCAACCGTTTTTTCATTAGGCAATTCATTCATTCCCTTCAGTATGTATGTTCATCTTCCTATCCGTTGTTGTCATCGGTTAAATCATTAACGTTATACACACCGTATTTATCCCAAATTTCTTCAAGCTGACCGTAAGAACGATATACGTCGTCTCTCTTTTTCATGCCTATCGACACCAAAAGCGCGTTAAGTACACTAAGCGGTGCGACAAGCGTGTCCACAAACGAAACCATATCGCTGCATGCCGTAAGACAATAGTCTGCAACCTTTTTTATCGGCGATGCACCCGTATCGGTAAGACCTATAACAGTTGCACCTTTGGACTTTGCATATTCCAAAGCCTGTACGGTTCTTGTGGAGTATCTTGGAAAGCTTATGCCAAACACAACGTCCTGCTCGTTAACTTTAAGTATCTGCTCAAACATTTCGCTTCCGCTGGATGCATTGATAAGCTTTACATCATCAAAAACAGGATTTATATAAAAAAACAAAAATCTTGCGAGTGTGGCTGAGCTTCTAAGGCCCAATATATATATGCGTCTTGCTTTAACCAATGCGTCTGCCGCTTTTTCAAATTGATCCGGATCTATCTCCTCCATTGTTGAATGAATTTTCTCAATATCCAACTGCAGCACGGTGTCAAGTATATTATTGCTGTCTATCCTGTCTGACGCCATATCTATTCGCTGAAGTGCGTTCAATTTGGCACGTGTTACTTCTTTTAATGCACGCTGAAGCTTTTGATAGCCGTCAAATCCGAGCTCCGCGGCAAAACGCACAACTGTGGATTCGCTCACACCTGTTTCCTTGCTTAGCTTTGCAGCAGTCATAAACGATGCTTTATCGTAGTTGCCAAGAATATATTTGGCAATGGATTTTTGCCTTTTGCTCATGCCATTCATTTTTGATTCTATAAGAGTAAGAACATCGCTCATTTTCACACGCACACCTTTGCTTAAAAAATTACCAACATATATGATATTCTTAATCGCCCGAAAATGCAAGGAGTTTTTTAAAATAATTCAAATTTAATAATGAATAATATCCATATTGGCTGTTGTATTTGATGAATTTTTATGATAAAATGTTATAAAAAAATTATGATTGGACTGATTCTGCATGGACGCGTTTTGCGAACAAATCGTTAAAGCAAAAAGAACCGTTAAAGATAATCTTATTGTTACGGCAACAGTTATTGCCGCTCTTGTTCTAAGCTTTTTTGCATATCTTTTAGGCGGATTATTCATTGGAATATGGGTGTTTATGGTAATAGGTATATGGTACGGTGCGTGGTATATAATAACAAATACGGTTGCCGAATATGAATATATAATGACCAACTCCGAGCTGGATATTGACATAATCCGTGCAAAAAGAAGCCGTAAACACATGCTTAGTGTTGACGTTAAGACATTTACCGTTTGTGCTGACGTGCAAAGTCCGTTGTTTCACAACGCAGCAGGCTTAAAAACAGTTAATGCTTTGTCATCCGACAAAGATGCAAAAAGGTATTTTGCCGTATTTGATGACAACGGCATTAAAACATGTTTGATATTCTCGCCAAACGACAGCGTACTTGAGGCTATCAAGCATCATAACCCCGACAAGGTAATTTCAGATTAGGATATTGAGGTTTTCAGTATGATAATAGGAACAGGCGTTGATATTACGGAAACAGAACGTATTGCACATGCCATGCAAAAAAGCGGATTTTTATCGCGTTGTTTTTCGGAAGACGAGCTTGTATTATTCAAGCTCAAAAACAACAACGTTCAAACGGTCAGTGCAAACTTTTGTGCAAAAGAAGCCTTTGCAAAAGCGTTGGGAACAGGCGTGCGAGGCTTTAATCTGTGCGACATTTCCGTTCTGCGTGATGATTTGGGCAAGCCGTATATAACAGTGTCCGAGCGTGTTGCAAAGATTTTGGCAGATATCGGCGTAAGCAATATATTTGTGTCGCTCTCACACTGTGAACACTATGCTGTCGCTCAAGTTATTCTGGAAAAACAATAAACTTTGCCGAAAGGAAGGTTATAATGAAAAAAGTTGTTTATGCAAGGCAAATGCAACAGACAGACAGAACAGCGTCGGACGTTTACGGAATACCGTCTGTAATTCTTATGGAAAACGCCGCAATGGCCTGCGTTAAAAATATTGAAAATAAATTCGCACTTGAAAATCTTAAGGTCGCGGTTTGCTGCGGATGCGGCAATAACGGCGGCGACGGCTTTGCTATAGCAAGGCTTTTATATAACAAAGGCTGCAATGTTACGGTTATTGTTCCTGACGCTAATGCTGATTTTTCGGTCAACGCAAAAATAAATTTCGATATAGTAAAAAATCTTAATATTAAAACGTTTGATTTAACCGACTCTTCGCAATTTTCTTTGGCAAAGCATCACATCACAATGTCGGACGTTGTTATCGACGCATTGTACGGCACCGGTGTAAACCGCGACATTGAAGGAATAGCTTACGAATTGATCGAGCATATAAACTCATTTGCCAGATACGTTTTGTCGGTTGACATTCCAAGCGGTGTTGATGCCGATGACGGCAGCATACACGCATGCGGCGTAAATGCAGACGAAACAGTTACATTCGCTGCATATAAACACGGGCTGTTGGCTTTCCCGGGTGCGGACTGTGCAGGCAAAATTACCGTTGCCGATATAAGCATACCAAAAAGCATATTGGACTCGTCCGATATTACTGCCGATGTTATAGAAGCGTCGGACATATCAATAAACAAACGAAGACAAAACACAAACAAATCTCATTACGGCAAGGTTCTGATAGTTGCCGGTTCTATCGGTATGACAGGTGCGGCAACGTTGGCGTCTACGGCGTGTTTAAAATCCGGTGCAGGACTTATAACATTGGCGGTTGCCGAGAGCTTAAATCCTATTTTAGAGGAAAAGCTTACCGAAGTCATGACCGTTCCCCTCCCCGACGCCGGCGGAAAATTGTCAATAGCGGCAAAAGAAAAGCTTGAATTATTGATTCCGAAATTTGACTGCGTGTTGTTTGGCCCCGGATTGTCAAACGCTCCGGATATAAAGGATTTGCTGGCTTCCGTTATATCAAAGTCCAAAAAGCATCTGATAATTGATGCAGACGGATTAAACGCATTAAGCAAAGATTTGTCTGTTTTAAATAATAAAAACTGCAACATCATTTTAACGCCTCATTCCATGGAAATGGCACGTTTATGCAATATAAGCGTAAAACAGGTTGAGGAAGACAGAATAAATACCGCAAGAAACTTTGCAATGCAACACGGCGTGTATGTGATATTAAAAGGCCGCCACAGTGTTATTGCAACTCCCGAAGGAATTTGTCATATAAACACTATCGGCAATCCCGGAATGGCTACAGGCGGCAGCGGAGATGTTCTTGCCGGTATGCTTGCGGCATTTTTACCTCAATGCAACAGTGCCGAACAGGCGGCGGTTAATGCCGTTTATCTTCACGCACTTGCCGGCGATATTGCAAAAGACGCCTTTGGCGAATATTCTATGACGCCCGGCGATATTACAGATAATATACACAAAGCAATAGTGCAATGTGAAAAATAAATAATGAAAGGAACAAACGTATTTTATACGTTTATTAAATGTTATGTACGAAGAACTTATGCACAGAGCATGGGCGGAAATTAATTTAGACGCCATTGCTCACAATATGCAGCAAATACGAAAAGCCGTTTCTTCAAATTCCAAAATTATGGCTGTCGTTAAGGCCGACGCTTACGGACACGGCTTTTTGCAGGTTGCCAAAACACTGATAGATAACCATGCCGACATGCTTGCTGTTGCCGTTATAGACGAAGCAAAACAGTTACGCAGCCGTGGCATTGAAGTGCCTATCTTAATACTTGGCACAACGTCTTACGATCATGCCGAAGATATTGTGGATTTTGACGTTATGCCGACTGTTTTTAACTATAAATTTGCAAAATTACTTTCGGATATTGCCGTCAAAAAAGACAAGGACGTTAAAATACATATCAAAATAGACACAGGTATGTCGCGTATCGGTTATTTATATCACGGCAAGGAGCATGATAACGTGATTAAAGAAATACTGGATATTTCCAAACTGCCTAATCTTGAAATAAACGGTATTTTTTCTCATTTTTCCAAAGCCGACGAGCCCGACAGCGAATATACCGAGCTTCAATTTTCCCGTTTCACCTCTCTTTGCAACGCACTCGAACAAAACGGCTTGCACATACAGCACAAACACATTTGCAACAGTGCAGGCTTGATAAAATATCCGCATATGCATCTGGATATGGTGCGTCCGGGTATCATATTATACGGTCTTTACCCTGAAGACGCCTTGAAATCAGCGATAGATTTAAAGCCCGCAATGGAGCTGAAAGCAAAAATAACACGTGTGCAAACGATACCTAAAGGCACTCCGATAAGCTATGGCGGTATATACAAAACAAACGCAGATGCCAAAATCGCCACAGTACCGATAGGCTACGCCGACGGATATAGCCGTAATCTGACCGGCAAGGCAAAAATGTGTGTCGGTGAAGAGATTGTTAATGTAGTGGGAAAAATATGTATGGACCAATGTATGATTGATGTAACAAATGTCAATAATATAAACGAGGGCGACCAAGTCAAGGTTTTTGGTTGCGATAAAGTAACGGCAGACAGCCTTGCCGAATGGCTGAACACCATCAATTATGAGGTTGTTTGTTTTATTGGCAAACGTATACCCAGAATATATCTTTCGGGCGGTAAAGCCGTAAGGGTTATCAACTATATTGTATAGCCCGTGTTACCAGTATGTGTTATTGACTAACAACTGATATTGTTATATAATAAACACATCTAAGGTATATAACATTTGCAATGCGGATTTATTTTACGATATTTTATGACATTTTCCGCATTTTCTGCATACACTGTCTATGTACACTTAGATAAAGCTTTACGGCAATACCGACTTTTTTAATTTGATATATTCAATGAAACGGGGGCCTGGTTGCTTTGTCTCAGTACAAAAAAGTTTTGATTACCATTCCGGAGTCTCTGCTTGATGAAATAGATGCCGTTGCGGATTCTGAAAAAACCAGTCGCAGCGAGCTTATCAGGCAGGTTATGAAAGAGTATGTCGACAAGCACAATAAAAAGTGTTTACGCGACGCTCTTATAAGCGGATACCGCGAAATGGGTAAACTCAACCTTGATTTGGCACAAATGTGTTTTGATGCCGATAACGAATGTCAAAGGTGTTACGAGGAAAAACTTGCGGAGAGTGAATAGCAGTGATAGTTAAAAGAGGAGATATTTTTTATGCCGACCTCAGTCCTGTAATCGGTTCCGAACAGGGAGGAATCAGACCGGTGCTGATTGTTCAGAACGATATAGGAAACAAATACAGTCCAACCGTTATTGCAGCTGCCATCACATCACAGATAAACAAAGCCAAGATGCCTACGCATATCGAGCTGGATGCCGAAAAGTACGGGCTTAATAAAGATTCTGTGATACTTTTGGAGCAAATACGGACATTGGATAAAAAAAGACTAAGGGAAAAGATAGGCAAAATCGACGACGGATTTATGAAAAAAATAAACGAGGCTTTAAACATAAGCTTTGGTCTTGTCGATATATAGCCTGCTTTCCACACTAAAGAAGATATTTTTTTCGGGAGGATTATTTAAAATGCAAAAGAAGCCTATTATCGCAGTGATAACTGTTATTGTGTTATTGATAACAGCTTTCACCATTGCAATGGCAAACACTCCGGCAGGAGAAAACGACCCGCTTATCAGCAAATCGTATATCGACAATGTTGTAATGCCTCAAATCTATGCATACATAGACGGGGCAATTGCTAAAATTTCCAACATCACGCCGGGCACAACAAAAAGCGAATCCGAGTCTTTTGAGGTTGTATCTGTTAAAGCAGGTGAAAAGATAATTGCCGATGCCGGCTGTGAGATGATATTGCGTCAGGGCAAGGCAAGCATAATTGCAACCGCAAAGGGCGGATTGGCTAATGTTACCGACGGAGTCGACCTTGCAAACGGTGTCAGTATGCCGTCAAACTGTTTGTTGATAGTTCCTGTGTCCGACGGAAGAGGATTAAGTGCCGAAACAGACCTTCTTGTTATGATTAAAGGAACTTACGAACTTGTGAAATAACCGTATAAAAACAAAAAAAGCAACTTGAAGATTAATGCGGATGTTCTCTGCTTTGATTTTCAAGTTGTTTTGTTTTTAAAATATTTTTAATAGTTATTATTAAATTTGTGCTTTTTGCAGAAATTTAAAATAATGTCAAAATTTAGATTGAAGAAAACAGTTTTTTTTGGTATAATGTGTCGTATGAGTGTTATGAACTTAATATCAACCAACATGATTTTGTGAGGTTTGATTTTTTGAAATTTTATGTATATGCGTCAGCCTTTTTAACGCATATACGG
Source organism: uncultured Clostridia bacterium (assembly GCA_905233855.1). Taxonomy (GTDB): domain Bacteria; phylum Bacillota; class Clostridia; order UBA1381; family CAJOGA01; genus CAJOGA01. The sequence goes on along the minus strand of CAJOGA010000003.1, from coordinate 29,020 downwards.
AAACGAGGTTTTTTATGAAAAATGATGTTAAACGAATATACGTTGAAAAAAAAGCCGGCTACAATGTTGAAGCTGTCAATCTGCTATCAGACATCAGGCAGAATTTGGGCTTAGACAATATAACTTCTCTTAGAATCCTGCACAGATACGACATATCAGGCATGACAGCTGATGAATACAGCCGTGCAAGAACGCTCATCTTCTCCGAGCCGCCTGTAGACAATGTGTATGACGAAGAGTATGCCTTTGATGATAGCGATACTGTTTTTGCCGTTGAATTTCTTCCGGGACAGTTTGACCAAAGAGCCGCATCGGCGGAAGAATGTGTGTCTATACTTACCTGCGGAGAGCGTCCGCTCATACGTTATGCAAAAATATATGTCCTTTCCGGCAACATAACCGAAAAACAGCTTGATTCGGTTAAAAAATACTGCATCAACCCTGTTGAGGCACGTGAAGCAAAGCTTGAAAAGCCTCAGACTCTTGACGCTGACATTCCTGCCGTTGAGGACGTTAAAACAATAGATAATTTTAACACAATGGATATAAACGCACTTTCCGAATTTTGCGGTAAAATGGGTTTTGCAATGGATGTTGACGATTTAGCGTTTTGTCAGAACTACTTTAAAAACACCGAAAAACGCAACCCAACCGTAACGGAATTGCGAATGATAGATACATATTGGTCCGATCACTGCCGACACACTACTTTCCTTACAAAAATAAACGATGTTACCATTCAAAACGGCAAATATTCAAAAGTGATTGAAAATGTATATTCCATGTATACAGACGCAAAGAAAAGTCTTTACTCCGGCGATCGCGATACATGTTTGATGAACATCGCCGTCATCGCTGCAAAGCAGCTTAAAAAAGCCGGCTTATTAAAAAATCTTGACGAATCGGAAGAGATAAATGCCTGCAGCATAAAGGTTGACGTTGATATAGACGGCAAAACAGAACCTTGGCTTATAATGTTCAAAAACGAAACTCATAACCACCCTACTGAAATCGAACCTTTCGGCGGTGCGGCAACATGTCTGGGCGGTGCCATACGTGATCCTCTTTCCGGCAGATCGTATGTTTATCAGGCGATGCGTGTAACCGGAAGCGGCGACCCGCGTCAATCTCTTAAAGACACTCTGCCGGGCAAGCTTATGCAACGCAAGATAACCACAGGTGCCGCTGCCGGCTACAGCTCATACGGCAACCAGATAGGTCTTGCAACCGGTCAGGTTTGCGAGGTGTATCATCCGGGCTATGTGGCAAAGAGGATGGAAATAGGTGCTGTTATTGCGGCTGCTCCGGAAGAAAATGTTATACGCATGCGTCCTCAGCCTTCCGACGTTGTTATACTGTTAGGCGGCAAAACAGGCAGAGACGGCTGCGGCGGTGCAACAGGATCGTCAAAAGCTCATACTGACGAGTCTATCCATACAGCAGGCTCGGAGGTTCAAAAAGGTAATCCTCCTGTCGAGAGGAAATTACAGCGTTTGTTCAGGAACCCTGCCGCAACATCGCTTATCAAACGTTGTAACGACTTTGGCGCAGGCGGTGTATCTGTTGCCATAGGCGAACTTGCAGACGGTCTTGTTATAGATTTGGATAAAGTACCTAAAAAATATGAAGGTCTTGACGGTACAGAACTTGCCATCAGTGAATCACAGGAAAGAATGGCTGTTGTTGTGGCTAAGGACGACGCTGAAGCCTTTATCAGTCTTGCAAAAACAGAAAATCTTGATGCTGTTCACGTAGCAGACGTAACCGCTGAAAACAGGCTTGTTATGACATGGCGTGGCAAAACAATATGTGATATTTCACGTGATTTTCTTAACACAAACGGTGTTACAAAAAACACAAACGTTAATGTTTTAATGCCTGACGACAATGATTACTATTTTAAAAAGTCCACCCCGGACAATATAAAAGATGCATGGCTTAACACTCTTTCAGATCTTAATGTTTGCTCTCAAAAGGGTTTGAGCGAACGCTTTGACGCAAGCATAGGCGCCGGAAGTGTGCTTATGCCGTTCGGCGGAAAAAAACAGCTTACACCTACCGAAGGTATGGCTGCAAAAGTTCCCGTATTAAAAGGCGAAACAAACACCGCAACCATTATGACATTCGGATACAATCCGTATATATCAAGCTGGAGCCCGTTCCACGGCAGCATATATGCCGTTGTTGAATCGTTCAGCAAGGCTGTTTGTATGGGAGCCGACTATAACGACATCTACCTTACATTCCAGGAATATTTTGAAAAGCTCGGTACAGATGCATCAAGATGGGGCAAACCGTTTGCATCGCTGTTAGGTGCTTATCTTGCACAAATTAAATTAGGTGCTGCCGCTATAGGCGGTAAAGACTCCATGAGCGGATCATTCAATGAGCTGGACGTGCCTCCGACGCTTACATCTTTTGCAGTTGCTCCGGCAAAGGCAGATAAAATAATATCCAACGAATTTAAAAACATCAACTCAAAAGTTGTTATGCTCAAGCTTTTGCGTGATGACAATGATTTACCGGACTTTGACGATTTAAAAGAAAAGTATGAGCTTGTTCATACTTTAATACAAAACGGCAGCGTGCTGTCGGCGTCAACCGTGAAAGGTGGCGGCATACCTGAAGTTATATCCAAAATGTGCTTCGGCAGTTTGGACATGGGCTTCGTGTTCGACTCAAAAATAACCAAAGACGATATATTTGAAAAATGCTACGGTTCTATAATATTGGAACTCAAAAACAATGTGGAAAACGATAAATTCATAACACTCGGTAAAACGATATGTACTCCTGCAATTTTTGCACTTGACGCTATCATTCCTATGAATGAAATGCTTGACGCTTGGACTGCTCCTTTGGAAAAGGTGTTCCCTACCAAAGCTGAAGCGGCATATACCGACAAGATAGAAACATTCAGCTACAACAACACCGCCGTTATAGCGTCTTCTCAAAAATTTGCAAAGCCGAGAGTGTTTATACCGGTATTCCCGGGCACAAACTGTGAATACGACACCGCAAGGGCATTTGAACGTGCCGGTGCAGTATGTGATGTGTTTGTGTTTAAAAACCTTACTGCATCAGACGTTGACTACTCCATGCGTGAAATGCAAAAGCGTATAGACAACTCTCAAATAATAATGATACCGGGCGGTTTCTCCGGCGGCGATGAGCCTGAAGGCTCGGGCAAATTTATCGCTACGGCTTTCAGAAATCCTTTGGTTGCCGACTCTGTTATGAAACTGTTAAATGCAAGGGACGGTTTGATGCTTGGTATTTGCAACGGTTTCCAAGCTCTTATTAAGCTTGGACTTGTGCCGTACGGCGAAATAAGAGACTTAAATTCCGCTTCCCCTACCCTTACCTTCAACAACATTGGCAGACATATATCCTGTATGGCAAACACTAAAATTGCGTCAAACAAATCGCCGTGGCTGTATGCCACACAAGTTGGCGATATTCATTCGATAGCGTTGTCGCACGGTGAGGGACGTTTTGTAGGGACCGTTGACGAAATTGAAAAGTTGGCACAAAACGGTCAGATAGCAACGCAGTACGTCGATTTCTTCGGCAACGCAACCTATGACATACAAGGCAATCCAAACGGCTCTATGTTTGCAATTGAAGGTATAACAAGTCCGGACGGAAGAGTTTTGGGCAAGATGGGTCATAGCGAACGTATAGGCAAAAATGTTGTCGTTAATGTTCCGGGCAACAAAGACCAGCAGATATTTGAGTCCGGTGTTAAATATTTCAAATAGGGTGTAAAAATGTATAAATATGAGGATTATGAAAAATCGGCTGAATTTATAAAAAATCTGTTTAGCTCCGGCTTTAACCCTGAAACCGCTGTAGTTTTGGGGTCGGGGCTTGGCGTGTTTGCGGAAGATATCACAATTTTTTCCGCCACAGATTATGCCAAAATTCCAAACTTTCCTGTCTCAACTGTGGAAAGCCATAAGGGCGAGCTTGTATTAGGCAACATAAACGGTAAAGATATTATCGTTCTTAACGGCCGCTTTCACGCATATGAAGGCTACAGTATGGCTGAAGCCGCCTATTATGTGCGTGTGTTAAAGCTGTTGGGTATTAAAAATCTCATACTTACCAACGCTTCGGGTGCAATAAATAAAAGCTTTGTGCCCGGGGATATTGTGCTTATAACCGACCATATCAAATTAGTGTTCGATAACCCCTTAACAGGTTTGAATATAGACAGCTTTGGACCGCGTTTTAACGACATGACGCACGCGTATTGCCCACGCTTGCAAAAAGCTGCTGTACGCTCTGCCGAAAAAACAGGTCTTGACTTAAAAAAAGGCGTATACTCATATATGAGCGGCCCGTGCTTTGAAACCCCCGCAGAAATAAAGGCTTTAGCTGTGCTGGGAGCAGACCTTGTGGGAATGTCTACCGTGCCGGAGGTTATTGTTGCATCGCACTGCAAAATGAATGTTTTGGGCATATCCGTGGTTACCAATATGGCCGCAGGCATACTTGATACTCCTATTGATCATGATGAAATATCGCAAATATCGGTTCGTACAAAACCTGTACTTACAAAGTTTTTAAAAACTGTAATCAACGATATACAGAAAGGCTGATATACCATGGTAAAAAATTTAAAAACTGTTTTTCCGGAAGCAAATCTTCCCGAACATCTGGATATTGTTGTGTCAAAGCTTTCCATAAACAAAGCAACCCGCCATTTGAAAATTGCTCTTACTGTTCCGGAAAGCAATAAAAAACTTGATGAAATCAAAGAAATTTTGTCATCGGTATACAAACTCAATTACGTAACATTTGAAGAACCAACTGAACAAATACCGATTGACAAAGAACCTGCCGCATCAAAAGCCAACAAACCGATACAAGCTAAATTCAGGTCTTCTAAAAAAGTGATAATACCCGGTGCGGATATGTTATACGGCAAAAATATAAACACAGAATTCGTTCCCATTTCCGATATTATATCGGACGGTGGTTTGGTGGCTTGCAAAGGTGAAATTTTTGCAACGGAACTCAAAGAATTAAGAGACGGGTTAAAACTGTTAACCTTTGATATAACTGATTTTGAAAACTCCATCAGCGTAAAGCTGTTTTTAAGAAACCTGCCCGAAGACGATCTTGCGAGGCTGACCGGCGAGCTCAAAAAGGGTGTTAATGTCGCCGTGCAAGGCACTGCTGCATACGATCAGTTCAGCCGTGATAATGTCATAACCGCAAACGCGATTGCCGTTATTGAAAAAAAACTAAGGCAGGATACTGCCGCACAAAAACGTGTGGAACTGCACATGCACACTAATATGTCTTCCTATGATGCCATTGACAATGCAACAAATATTGTCGGCACCGCCGCACGGTTCGGGCATCCCGCAATAGCAATAACAGATCACGGCGTTGTGCAAGCCTTCCCTGAAGCGGCAAAAGCCGGCAAAGAAAACGGCGTCAAGATTTTATACGGCTTAGAAGGATATTTGGTAGACGACAGCGTAAACATCGTTTCCGGCACAGATAAATCCTGCTCACATTCGGCTTCGTTAGACAGTTCATTCGTCGTGTTTGATATCGAAACAACCGGTCTGTCAGCAACAAAAAACAAAATAACCGAAATAGGAGCGGTTAAAGTTGAAAACGGCAAAATTACCGACCGCTGGTCAAGCTTTATAAATCCGCTCACCCCTATTCCTGCCGAAATTGTCAAGCTCACCGGTATAACCGATGATATGGTTAAGGATGCTCCTACCATAGATATAGCCTTGCCTGATTTTCTTGCTTTTTCGGACAATTCGGTTTTGGTTGCACACAATGCATCGTTTGACACAGGCTTTATAAAAGCCGCTTGTCAGGAGAATCATCTTGATTTTAAATTTACATATCTTGACACACTGTCTCTTGCACGTGCTCTGTATCCCGCTCTGCAAAATCACAAGTTAGACACATTGTGCAAGCACTTAAACGTCAAGCTAAACGGACATCACCGTGCCGTCAACGATGCCGAGGCAACTGCCGAAGCTATGATAAAAATGTTTGCCGACGTCAAAGAACAAGGAATAGAAAATATAAGCGAATTCAATCTGAAGCTTTCCGCTAACATACAGGTTAAAAAATATAAACCGTACCACATAATTTTGCTTGCAAAAAACAGAATCGGGTTAAGACATATGTATGAGCTTGTGTCGGCATCACATTTGGAGCATTTTTACAGAACGCCAAGGATACCTAAATCCCTGCTTGAAAAAAAACGCGAGGGACTTATTTTAGGTTCCGCTTGCGAGGCAGGTCAGATATATGAGGCGATTTTGAACGACGCCTCCCCCGACACTTTGGATAGTTTGGCGTCATTCTATGATTATTTGGAAATACAACCTGTTTCAAATAACGAATTTATGCTGCGAAACGGTACTGTTGGTTCTGTGGAGGATTTGCAGAATATCAATAAAAGGATAGTTGAGCTTGGAAAAAAACACAACAAACCTGTTGTTGCAACATGCGATGCTCACTACATAGAAAAACACAGTAGTGCATACCGACGTATATTAATGTCATACAAAGGCTTTGAAGATGCAGAACATCAGCCTCCGTTATATTTTCGCACAACGGACGAAATGCTTGAAGAATTTGCCTATCTCGGCGAAGATGTTGCCTATGAAGTTGTTGTTAAAAACACCAACCTTATAGCAAACATGACAGAAGAGTTTCAGCCTGTGCCAAAAGAGAAATATCCGCCTAAAATACCCGGTGCGGAGGATGTTATTATAAAAGATTCGCTGGACCGTGCCAAAAGCATATACGGCGATCCTCTGCCGGATATTGTTCAACAGCGTCTGGACAAAGAATTACACTCCATCACAACTTACGGCTTTGCAGTTATGTACAGAATTGCACAGCAACTGGTTCAAAAATCGCGTCAAGACGGTTATGTAGTTGGTTCGAGAGGTTCTGTCGGCTCGTCGTTGGTTGCGTATCTTTCGGGTATAACAGAAGTTAATTCCCTGCCGGCACATTATATTTGTCCTAACTGCAAACATTTTGAACTGGCAGACGATAACGGCGAAGGTATTTCCGGCTACGACCTGCCGGAGAAAAAGTGTCCTGACTGCGGACATGACTTAAACCGCGACGGACACGATATTCCGTTTGAAACCTTCCTCGGTTTTGCCGGCGACAAAGAACCTGATATAGACCTGAACTTTTCAGGCGATTATCAACCGAAAGCCCACAAATACACCGAGGAGCTGTTCGGTGCAGGACACGTATTCAGAGCCGGAACAATAGGTACTGTAGCCGAAAAGACTGCTTACGGATACGTTAAAAAATATATGGAGCAGAGCGGAAAGGTTTTAAATGAAGCGGAAAAACGCCGCCTTGCATTGGGATGCGTCGATGTTAAACGTACAACAGGGCAACATCCCGGCGGTATAATTGTTGTACCGCACGAAAATGACATACATGAATTTTGTCCTGTACAACGTCCTGCCGACAAACAGGATATAGACATTATTACAACGCATTTTGATTATCACTCTATCGACAAAAACCTCCTAAAGCTTGATATTCTCGGGCACGACGATCCGACGGTTATCCGCATGCTTCAGGATATAACAGGGATAAACCCTGCCGATGTTCCTACGGGCGACGAAAAAACAATGAGTCTGTTCAGTTCAACCGAAGCGTTGGGCGTAACGCCGGAACAGATAAACTCCAAAACCGGCACATATGGTATTCCTGAATTCGGAACTAAATTTGTGCGTCAGATGCTTGAAGACACAATGCCGACAAGATTTTCGGAATTGGTTAAAATATCGGGATTATCACACGGTACGGATGTGTGGATAAACAACGCACAAGACCTTATCAAACAAGGGTTGACAACCCTGCAAAACGCTATATGTACGCGTGATGATATAATGATTTATTTGATATCTATGGGCCTTGAACCAAAGTTGTCCTTTACCATAATGGAAAAGGTGCGTAAAGGCAAGGGACTTAATCCGGACGATGAAAAAGCAATGTCTGAACACAATGTCCCTCAGTGGTATATAGATTCCTGCAACAAGATAAAGTATATGTTCCCTAAAGCACATGCCGTTGCTTATGTTACTATGGCATACAAAATAGCATATTTTAAAGTTCACTATCCGAAAGCTTTTTATATTTCCTATTTTTCCATACGTGCGGACGATTTTGATGCAGAATTAATGGCACACGGTCCTCAAACCGCAAAAAAAGCTTTGAACGACATACTCCAGAAGCAGAAAGACCACACTGCATCGCAAAAAGAAGAAAATATGATTTCTATTTTGGAGCTTTGTATAGAAATGTATGCACGCAAAATATCCTTCGACAAAATTGATTTGTATAAATCTCATCCTACTAAATTTACCGAAACCGATACCGGTATACTGCCGCCATTGAGTGCAATGTCAGGCATTGCGGAAAATGCCGCAATCTCCATTGCCGACGCAAGAAAAGACGGTGAGTTCTTCTCTAAAGAGGATTTTAAAACCCGTACCGGCGTCAGCAAAACAGTAATGGAATCGCTTGAAAACAGCGGTTGCATGGATGCTCTGCCCGATTCCAGCCAGATGACGCTTTTTGATATGTAATTATTTTATTAAAGATTATGCTTATAAGTATAATCTTTAATTTTTTTAATATTATAGTAAAAAGTATATTTGAGGGAGCATATATCCATGAGCGGAGTTGTTATACTTACCGCAGATAAAATAAACGTTAAACGCCCTTTTATCAAAAAGCTGTTTAATACAATAACATTTTACAACTATATGTTTGAAAACGGGAAAAGCATAAAAATACTGCGTCTGCCCGTTGAAAAGGATTATATAACACGTTCGTCAGGCAGCAAACTTATTAAAAGAAAGCTTGCTTTTCTTATAAATAAAGTGAATACATATTTACACAAAAACAAAATACAGTATGTACTCGGCGAAGAAATGTTTTGCAAAGGAACTGATGTTTTAAAGAGAAATGTATACGCCGCTGTCGCAGATATAATAATAAAAAAGTATGCAACCGATAACAACTTGGCTTTATCTAATTGCTGCATTGCAATATATTCACCAAAATATGTAAAACATATATACCATATCATGCGTTCTATAGCAAGTGAGGCAAGGTATATTCATCTGTACACCGACACCGCCGCCAAATATGAGAAGGATTTGGACAATATTTATGATGAATTCGGTTTGGCTGTCAGTGTTTCTGCATCCGACAACAAAATAGAAGAAAAGCTTATAATCGCCGGCGGCAAGCTGTCGGCTGATGTTGTGGCACGAAAAAATGCCGTTATTTTTGATTTAAACAAAAACGCTCATTTATCAAAAACCGCATCGGTAATAGACGATGTTGTATTTGATGTCGATACACAGTTATCGGAATTTTTCAGATTATGCTCATGTGCGTGTAATGCATCAAATGTCGGTTTTTTGTTGGACAGTTTCTACGGTCAGACCGGCAATTTTACAGATTTAAAAAACGCCTTGACGCATCTTAACATCCGCTTTTCGGACTATTGCATAAGATAAATATTGACATTTATAAAACTTTTGATATAATAGTCATTGTGTGGTTTTTAAATTATACATATAATTCTAATAAGAAATCTATATGATATTGACAGCATTGTTAATGTATTTTATATAAAGAGGAGATTGTTAAAATGGCTGATAAACAATTTATGTTAACCTATGAAGGTTTAGAAAAATTAGAACAAGAGCTTGAACATTTAAAAACGGTTACAAGAAAAGAAGTTACCGAAAAAATCAAACAAGCCCTGGCTTTCGGCGACCTTTCCGAAAACTCGGAATACGATGCTGCCAAAAACGAACAGGCACAAGTTGAAGCTCGCATAAGTCAAATTGAATATACTCTTAAAAATGCAAACGTTGTTGACGAAGAAGCTATCAACACAGATACCGTTAATATCGGTAACAAGGTTAAAATTTTGGATATAGAATTTAACGAAGAAATGGAATTTACTATTGTCGGTACTGCTGAGGCATCTCCTTCAAAGCACAAGTTGTCTTACGAATCACCTGTAGGCGGTGCATTAATAGGCAAAAAAATAAACGAAGTGGTTGACGTTACTACTCCTTCCGGCACAGTACAATTCAAAATTTTAGACATATCAAAATAAAACAAAAAGGCCTCCGATAGAAATAATTCTTCGGAGGCTATTATTTTATTTTAAAACCTGCTGAACATATTTGTGAAAAAGCATTTGTTCAGTAGGCATTATTTTATGCCTTTATATTCCTTTTGAACACGTTCATAGCTTTCCAAATTACCGATATCATACCTTTTACCGGGCATCTCCATAGCGTGAACTTTCGCAACGGTACACAACCATGCAATATAGCTGCCGGGAGCATCTGTTCCGCAGCCTGCTTTAATGCCGCTATCAATACGTCGGCTATCCTCTTTGGTATAGTAATAAAACGGCGGCGTACACCAATGCGATTCAGGCTTTGCCGGTTTTTCTTTCATATCATAAACCAGATCGTTTTCGTCAATCTTAATCACACCGCACTTTTTCAGCTTTTCATCGTTCGGTTCATAATATCGCATTATACATGATGTTTTCTTTTCTTTTGCATATTTTATAAACTTTGTCAAGCTGAAATCCAAAACGTTATCGCCCGCGATAACAAGCATATCGCTGTCGAGCTTTAGAGCGTCAACAGCAAACTGTACATCCTTAACAGCACCGAGACGCGTTTCGTTAGTGGAGGTTCCGTCGTCCAATACCGAGATTTTATATGGCTTCGTTTTTGCCCATTCTTCAAAAAAATGTGCATATTTATGATTTGAAATGACTATGTACTCATCCACATCGCCAGATGTGTTGATATCGTCTGTCAACCAGTCGAGAATGTTTTTATCGCCCACTTTAAGAAGCGGTTTAGGAAAATTTTTTGTCAGCGGATACAGTCTTGTTGCATATCCTGCGGCAAGAATTAAACATTTCATAGCATCACCCCGTCTGCACTATGGCAAATATGTATTGAAAACTTGTCTTCCAAATGCGGAAAAGCTTTCAAATACTCTTTTGTTATTTTTTCTGATATGCTGAGCGTATATTCAGGATTGACAATAGCCATACAGCAGCCTTTAAATCCGGCACCGGAAAATCTTCCGCCGTATATTCCTTCCGTTTCACACATCAGTTCGTACAGTTTAATAAGCTCCGGCGAACCTGTTTCCCAGCTGTATACGGAGCTTTTACCCGACTCAAACGACAACCGTCCGAATTCTTCAATATCACCGCGTCTCCAAGCCTCCACTCCGGCTAACACACGGTCATACTCTGTGTACCAATGCTGTGCACGCTTTCTCCAATTTTCAGGGAGCATGTGCTTGTACTTTTCAAATATTTCTTTAGGCACATCTCTTAAATTCGTATCTTCAAATTTACCGTACTCCATGCCGGCATAGGCTTTTAACGCATAAGCCGCCGAACGGGCTTCATCTACACGCATATTAAACTTTGAACCGGCAAGGCTGCGTTCAACACCGGAAAAAAGTATCATAAACACATACGGTTTCATGTTTTCAGGCTGAGGTATGAGTTCAAAACTGTCGTCTTTCGTGTCAAGATACAAAAGATTATCTTTCCTGCAATACACTTCACACGACTGGTCAAGCTTTCCGCACGCAACGCCCACATAGTTATTTTCAGCCTCTTTTGCTATTGTAATCATTTCCTGCGGTGTAACAGATATGTTATTCAACCGGCAAAGTGCCGTTAAAAACGTGATAATTACCGCCGCGGAAGATGACAGTCCGCCAATAGGCAGCTCACCGTCAATCACGGCAGACATTCCGACACGCAAAGGATAACAGCTGTTTAATGCTATGGTTGCACCTCGCAAATGGTCCGCCCAATCATTTTGTTTTTTATCCGGCGTTTCTGACACGTGCCATTGAGCACGTTTTTCAAATTGCAGGCTTGAAACTTCAATAACACCGTTTTGTTTTGCGGCATATGCCATGTGTATACCCTTATCTATTGCAAATCCCGTTATACGCCCAAGATTATGGTCGGAATGTGCCCCTATAGGGCAAATACGATATGGCGTAAAAGCGGTGGCTGTCGGTTCCTTTTTGTATTTATTTTCAAATTCTTCAATTACTTTTATGCGTGCACCGTTTTTCGTATCAGACATAGGCTTGTCCTGTGAATATTTTGCATTGTTATTGTGTTCCATAAGTTTACTCCTTTTATTCGTTAGAGTATAATTTGAAGTATATCTCCTTATACCTCTGTACTTTTTCAACATAATTACGTGTTTCTTTAAACGGAATATAGTCTAAGCTTTTCCCGTCGGTACAATAATTTTCGTCATTCAACCATTTATCCACATTACCCATTCCTGCGTTATATGCCGCCAGTGCCAACACCAAATCCCCGTCATATTTATCAATCAGGTGTGATATATAAAAGCAGCCTGCTTTTATATTGTTTTGCGGATCAAAAATATCATCATTTTTTGAATCCAAATCTATTTTATCGCATATCCACTTATATGTTTCGTTTGTTATTTGCATCAATCCGTTAGCATCGCTTGACGATTTTGCATTATGAATATAGTTGCTTTCCGCTCTTATTATTGCCATTATTAAATATTTATCAACATTGTATTCCGATGAGTATTGATCTATATATTTTTCGTATCTTAAAGGATATACCGTTTGGGTATAGATTTTATATATCCCCGTGAGCAAGACTGTCAGTATCACAAAAAATATAATCATCACAAATAATGCTCTTGATTTTCTTATTTTCCTTTTTGTCAATTCCAATGACCCTCTCGTATCTGTTTTAGAATAACATCTGCCTGCTGATGCATTATTTTCTCGTCTGCGTTATTATACAGTATAAAATCCGCTTGAGAAATATATTCTTTGTCCGACTGTTGCATATCTATTCTCTGCATTGCCTGAGTTTCGGTAAGATTATCCCGCTCCATAATACGTTTTATTCTCAACTGTCTTTCAGCCAACACAACAACGATGCAGTCGCACATATTCCCCACTCCGCTTTTATCCATCACAGCGGCGTCTATAATAAATTCACCGAACTTATCTTTGTTGTCTTTTATGGATTTTTGTATGGACTCATATATATACTTATGTGTGATACTGTTTAACGCGTTCAGCTCCGCACGGTCTGTAAACACGATTGACGCAAGCTTTCTTCTGTTAAGAGTTCCGTCATCATTTAAAACACCTGTTCCAAAATGCTCTGTTATTTCTTTTAGCGCGGGCTTGCCCGCTTCAACTACTTCACGCGCTGTTTTATCGGCATCTATCACAAATAATCCTTTGCTTTCAAGATACCTTGACACACTGCTTTTGCCGCATCCCGAACCGCCCGTTACGCCTATTATCATTATTTTATTTCCCCTTTAAAAAATGCTATTTTGCATCGTACCAATTACTTGCACATTTCATATCCACCACAAGCGGAACGTTTAATTTCATTGCATTTTCCATTTCATACTTGACTATCTCACACAATTTGTCCGCCTCGCTTTTGTGTGCTTCAACTATCAATTCATCGTGAACCTGCAAAATAAGTCTTGACTTTTCAAGCTCTTTTGATATTCTGTCATGCACTCTGACCATTGCAATTTTTATTATATCCGCCGCAGTGCCTTGGATAGGTGTGTTCAACGCCACACGCTCGCCAAATGCACGCACATTATAGTTTGACGATTTCAACTCGGGAATATATCTGCGTCTGTTACAAAGTGTATTCACATACCCGTTTTCATATGCAAATTGCTTTATATCATGCATATACTTTTTAACATCACTGTATTTGTCAAGATAGCTTTGTATATACTCCTTTGCCTCTTTTACGCTTATACCCAAATCCTGCGAAAGACTGTATTCACCTATGCCGTACACTATGCCGAAATTAACGGCTTTTGCACTTGAACGCTGTTTAGAAGTAACTTTATCCAAATCCACACCAAACACCTGTGATGCCGTTACAGCGTGGATATCTTCATTATTCACAAACGCCTGTATCATTGTTTTATCATTTGCCATATGTGCCAGTACACGCAATTCTATCTGCGAATAGTCGGCGTCTACAAGAACATAGTCGTCGCTTTGCACGGTAAAAAATCTTCTTATTTCACGGCCCAGCTCTGTACGCACAGGAATATTCTGCATATTCGGTTCAGATGAACTTATCCGTCCCGTAGCCGTTACTGTTTGATTAAATTCGGAATGTATGCGGTGCGTATCTTTGTTTATCAGATTTACAAACCCGTCGCAATAGGTGCTTTTCAGTTTGGCTATCTGACGGTAATTCATTATTGCAGGAATTATAATGTGCTGGTCTTTTAGCTTTTCCAAAACATCGGCATTGGTTGAATAACCCGTTTTTGTCTTTTTGCCGGACTTTAACCCGAGCTTTTCAAACAGTATTACCGCAAGCTGTTTGGGAGAATTAATATTAAACTCTTCACCTGCAAGGTCATATATATCCTGTTCCAGACTAATCATATTTTTTGTCAATTCATCTGAAAATTGATTTAAACAATCTATATCTATATGCATACCTGCAATTTGCATGTCCGCCAGCACCTTCGCAAGCGGCAATTCTATATTGTAATACAAATCATGTTGACCGTTTTCGTCAATCTTATTTTGTATATACTCTTGCAATTTTTTTAAAATATACACCTTTTCGGCGTCTGATTTATTTGTATTATCAGTATCATCGTCATCAAACATGGTTTGCTGAACAGTTTGTATCTCTTCAATTTCAACATTCAAAAAATCGTCCGCAAGCTCTCTGATGCCGTATGACGTTCTGAACGGATCGGTTATATATGCTCCCACGCTCACGTCAAACGCAACATTGTTCAGCTTTATGCCGTATTCTTCAAGCAAAATATAATCGTTTTTTGAATCTATTGTTACCTTTTCAACACCGCTTTCAAATACACGTTTTAATTCCGTTATCAAAATATCTTTATCAAATGCGGAAGTATCAATAAAGTAAACATCGTCTTTTATATTAATGCACACACTCTTTATTGATTTTTTGCCCAAAGACGAATTTACTCCGATATTATAGTATAATATATCCGATTTCAAACATGCTTGCATTACCGTATTTAACTCATCTTTAACCGATACAACACGCATATTTTCAAACACGTTTTCTGCTTTATTAGCTTTTTTTGTATCCGCCGATAAATCCAGCTTTTTTATAAGCGTTTTAAATTGCAGTCTGTCAAAAATACTATACAGCTTGTCTTTATCATATTCTTTGACGACACACATCTGTACATTGAAATCAAGCGGCACGTTGCGGTCTATTGTGGCAAGCTGTCTGCTCAAAAATGCAACGTCCCTCCCCTGTTCAAGCTTTGTTCGCATTGCAGGCTTAACGTCTATGGTGTCAATGTTATCATATATATAATCCAGACTTTTATATTTTGCAATTAACTCAAACGCACCTTTTTCGCCAATACCCTTTATGCCGGGAATATTGTCCGACGTATCGCCCATAATGGCTTTAACATCTATAAACTCTTCAGGGGTAACGTTATATTTTTCTTTAACCTTACCGGCGTCCATAACATCGGTCTGAGTATCTCCCATGCGTGTTACAGTAAGTAAAACGGCGGTATGCTCCGATGCAAGCTGCAAATCATCCTTATCGCCCGTTACTATATAACATTTTATACCCGACTGCTCACATTCACGGCTGACAGTGCCGATTATATCGTCCGCCTCGTAGCCTTCAAGCTCAAACGCAGGTATGTTCATTGCAGAAAGTATTTCCTTTGCAAGAGGCAGCTGCGGACGTAAATCATCCGGCATCGGTTTACGGTTTGCTTTGTAGGCGTCATACTGCTTGTGGCGGAATGTTGGTTTTGGTATGTCAAACGCAACGCACAGATAGTCGGGCCTATATTCGTCAATATTTTTAAAAAGAATATTCAAAAAGCCGTAGACAGCATTTGTGGGAGTGCCATCCTTTGCATTTAATTGGCGAATACCGTAAAACGCTCTGTTTATAATGCTGTTACCATCAATTATCATTAAACTTTTTTCGTACATTTACAAACCCCTTAAAAAAATATTGTCTCACACTTAAACCGTATCGTAAATATTATCAATTTGCCAGTCTATGGGCGTCAAACCGTTTTGAACCAGTATTTCATTTGTCTTTGAAAAATGCTTACACCCGAAAAATCCCCTGCTTGCCGACAACGGACTCGGATGCGGTGCCGTTAAAATATAATGCCTCGGATTGGTTATAAGCTCTCTTTTCTGCTTGGCATTGTTGCCCCAAAGCAAAAATACTACCGGCTCGGTATGCATATTCAAAAATTTAACAACATTATCCGTAAATATTTCCCAGCCCTTGCCCTGATGCGAATTTGCCTGTGCATAACGTACCGTAAGCGATGCATTCAACAGCAGTACACCTTGCTTTGCCCACTTCACAAGATAGCCGTTATTCGGTATGTAACAGCCAAGATCGTCTTTAAGCTCTTTATATATATTAAACAGCGACGGAGGTATATCCTGCCCCACATTTACCGAAAACGCAAGACCGTGTGCCTGATTAGGCTGATGATACGGGTCTTGTCCCAAAATGACAACTTTAACATCTTTATAAGGCGTCAGTTTGAAAGCGTTAAATATGGAATACATATCAGGATATATAGTTTGGGTTTTGTACTCCGTTTTTAAAAAGCTTCTTAATTTTAAATAGTATTCCTGCTGAAATTCATTTTTCAGTATATCGTCCCAGTCATTACCTATATTGACCACAGATATCAACTCCGATAATTTATTAAGAATGTTTCAATAAAAATTCAACCACCTGATCAGGATTGTCCATACTGTGCGGATGGTGTCCGCAGCCTTCTTTTAATATATACACATATTCGCCGCCGTTTTCTTTGTAATAATCCACCAGACGCTGACAATTCTCAGTATGCGGTACAACATCGTCGCTGTCGCCCGCTATTATTGCTATAGGCATTTTTGCGTCCAACAGCTGTTTGAAACGGTTCGGCAATTGATTACAATACTCTGCAAACGATTTTTCGTCAAAGCCGTACACATCCACACATTCCAAAAATTCTTTTGTTTGTCTCTGATAGTTACCCGGCCAGCTGGATATGTCCAGAACAGGTGCGTCAAGATACAACGCATTTACCAAAGACGGGTACTTTATTGCAAAATTTACGCTATATAATCCTCCGCGGCTTACACCTATCAATATGGTTTTTTGTTCAAAACCAAGCTCATCCACAAGAAAATCGCGGAATTTTTTCATTAATTCCACAGCCGCCGGACAGCCGTACATATTGCTGATGGAATAATTCACAAGATAATATCCTTTTTCAAGCATCGCAACGTCAACGCTATCATAAGCACCCAAAAATTCGGCACGCCATATCCATTTCTTTCTGCCGTTATCGTTTTTGGGCATGATAACATTTGCAAGGTGTCCGTTAAAATAAAACTCCCTGTGTTCAAAGCCTTTATATGACTTCACATTTGCATTTTCCAATAAAATATTCATAATATCCTCCTATATATTCAATAAATGTATAATGTATTGCTCAAGGGCTATCCATTCGTTTTTTTTGCCTGTTTTAATTTCCATATCAATATCAGCACATTTCACAATTGCCGATTTCAAAAAGCTTTCGGAAAACCTTGTGCTGCAGTCGCAATATTTTCTTGCTATATACGGACTCAATTTCAGCCTTGCGGCAACCTGTGAAACTGTGCCCCGTTCATCAAGCACCAGCTTTGCCAACAATATCTTCTCAAAGGTGCTGAAAATAAGGTATAAGAGCTTAAACGGCTCGGTTTTTATTGTTTTAAGACCTTCAAGTATTTCAAAGGCCTTTGCCTTGTTATTCTGCATAATAGCTTCCGTAAGGTCAAAAACCACCATTTGCAATGATTTTGACACGACGGTATCTATGTCGCTTTTTGTTACAACGTCCTTGCTGTAGTTTAAAAGCTTGTCCAGCTCCTGTTTAATGCTGTTCATGCCGGGCTCACATACATTTACAAGATACACAGCGTCTTTTTTGTCTATTATCAGTTTATGCTCGCTGAATATTCTCTGTACCCATGCCGCCAGTTCGGTATCGGTCAAATACTTAAATTCCAGCTCCATTCCGGTTTTACATGCCGATTTATACAAGCTGCTTCGTTTGTCTATCTCTTTTTCGTCAAAGATAACGCAAAGATAGTCCGGAATATCTTTAAAACGGCTTTCAAAAAATGTTTTTATATCCTGCTTTGCACTTTTAAAGATACCCGTGTCTTTAAACAACACCATTTTATACTCCGCCATCACAGGATATGACTCAAATGCATCGGTTACAGCATCGGTGTTTATATTATTCCCTTCAAATTTGATAAAATTAAAATCCTGTGTAACTTCATCCAGCAATTGCTTTTTTATGGTGTTTATTTTATGTGTTTTAAGAGCGTCCTCCTCGCCGTAAAACACAAACAGCCCGGTGCATTTTTTATCAGATATTCTTTTGTTTAAATCCGCTATCGTGTTTGGCATGATGATTCCTTTCCGCTTGCAACGCTTCAATGCACCGTTTCAGGCTTTGATTTTGAAAATCTTATTTTACATATCCCGTTCTTATTCGAAATAAAGGTTATATTTCCGTTTTTATCTGTTCTGAAAATTTGGATTTTTAACTTGTTTAATTTATCTGTAACTTCGGGTGAAGGATGTCCGAAAGAATTGTTTTCTCCGACACTTATCACTGCATAGTTCGGAGATGCGGCTATCAATAATTTTTCGTTAAGGCTTGTTTTTGCACCGTGATGTGCAACTTTTAAAACATCACACGTAACATCACCTTTTGAGATTGCATAATCCTGCGGACCGATGCCGCTGTCTCCCGTAAAAAGATAGCTTGTGTTATTGCATGTAAACTTCACAATCAATGATAAATCGTTTTCATCGCTGATAAGATTCGGCTTCGGCGGGCTTAATATGTTAAAAACCGAATTATCAACCGTATAAGTGTCGCCGGCACCGACATATTGTATCTTTGTGCCGCTTGCCCTTGCCAATTTTTCCAACTTGGTTTTATATTCGTTTGAAGTGTCGGTATAAGGCATAACAAGTGTGTCCACCTTCAACCGCTCCAAAACAGCTATCATTCCTTCGCAATGGTCCTTATGATAATGCGACACAAATGCCGTATCAATATTATATATTCCGTTACTCAACAGATACGGAACATAAAACGAATTGCCATAGTCATAGTCGCTATAGCTTTCTGCTCCGCCCGAGTCCATAAGCACATATTTTTGTTTGGGTAATGTTATTATTGTCGCATCGGCTTGTCCTACATCCAAAAATGCGACTTCGAGTCGGTTATATGCAACAGCGGTGTTGACAATAATAACAAATACCAGCGATGCTATAACAGCACCCGACAGTTTAACTTTTATATCTGCTACAGCGTCATTCAGATACATATAATATACGTACATTAATAAAGAATACACTATTAATGCGATAATGTCAAATCCGGGCAACACAGTTTTTTGTATATTTAAGCCGTATAAAATCCCGGACACATACACAACAACATTTGCATAACCGGCGAACACCTTAAGCAAAAGCATACCTAAAGGCATAAATATTGCGGCAAACACAATTCCCAAATAGCCTATTATAATAAACATTGCAGTTAGCGGCATAAAAAGGAAATTTGCAAATCCAACCACAGGCGTAACGCCGCTCATACCGTATGCCGCTATAGGAGTGATGCCTATTTGAGCCGCCTTCCAGGTACAATACATATTTTTCACGGTTGAGTTTTTTATGTTCGATATTTCTTTAAACCGCTCGGCAAAACAGTGTATGCACACTATTGCTGCGGAAGAATACACAAAGCTGATACTTAGCAAATAGCCGACATCCGCAATTCCCATTATCAGCACTGTAAGTGCAAATGCGTTTATTTTAGACGTTACCTTTGCCGCTTTTTCTATTATCAAGTAAAGATACAGTGTTATTGCCGCCCTCATAACCGTTCTGTCAAAACCTATGGCAAACAGTATAAACAGCATCGGTATACAGGACACATATATCCAGATATTGCGTTTACCGCCTGAGACAAGAAAAAACATAAACAGTATGGCAATTACCCACACAACAGACGTGCTTTTTATTCTTGTTAAGCTGTACATACCTGTCGTTTTCAAAACATTATAAGTTTCATTATCCAAATTAAGTGAATCGTTTATCAGAACCGACTTGGCAAACGCAAGGGCAAGAGTATCGTTTTTCAGACAATGCTCCAACGCCGACGCACTGTTGCGTCTGATATAGGCAGACATTCTTAAAACAGGCGGCAAAACAGATTCGCCCGTTATCTTTTCGTGCCTGCCGCTTTGTACGTTTACCGCATAGTGTATGTTATCGGCATCATACGACGCTTTTATATTATGGGTTTGGTTGCTGTTACCGTAATTGAGTTTTGTTATTTTGCCGTACACACGTATTTTATCGCCGTATGTATACGCAGAAGTATCAGAGGAATATATATTGATTTTCATCGGTTTGTTTATCGGTATTGTTTCAGAGGCATATTCAAAGTTTTCCGCATACACGATATACGTTGCAAATTTATTGCTTTCTTTAATACCGACTTCTGTTATTTCACCCGTTACATAACCTGTTTTTTCATTTATAACATTAAACGGTGTTGCAATTGGGTTATGAGTAAGATAAACATTTATGTATCCCATCCAAAACACTATCACGAATAAAACAATTCCAAACCAACGTTTATGGCAAACAAAATATAATAATGCAATAAAAGACAACATTGCGGTTATTACCAAAAGCGATGAAGAAAACAGATTTCCGCACCATACGCCGAGCACATACAGTATTACCAAATATATAAAACCGTATCTCATAAAAAAATACCTTCTACACCACAAAAGGCTGCAGCAATTATGCTCCAGCCTTTTTGTAATATAAATTTATAAACTATTGAAAAATTCTTCTTGCTCCAACATATGTACGCAAATAATAACCTTCGTTAATACTTGCATATGAAACAACCTTACCGGTTTCCGGTGAATGTATCATTTTACCGTTGCCGACATACAAGCCGACGTGATTTATAGAATTAACGCTTCCGACTCTGCTGAAAAACACCAAATCGCCGGGCTTTAATTCGTCTTTACTAACGGCAACGCCATTTGAAAACTGGTCTCTCGATGTTCTGTTGAGCGTTACTCCGCACTCTTTATATACATAGCTTGTAAAACCTGAACAGTCAAATCCTTTAGGGGATGAACCGCCATAAACATACGGCGTGCCAAGATATTTCACTGCCGTATCACACACTTGCTGAGCTTTTGTACGCGTTGCGGAGCTTCTTGATGTGATATTACCCTTTCTTACATCAACATAATCCGAATGGATAAATCCTAAAGTTCCGTCGCTCAATTTTATCTGATACCATTGACCGTCTATCCAATATATAGTAACTACATCACCGTTATACAGTTTACCGATAATATCATATTCAGTTCCCGGCCATGCTCTTACGTTAAGCGAACCGCTTGCCGTAACAACACCCGAGCCTATTTCTTCAGCGTTGGCAACCATAACCGATGCGGCAAATACTATTATCATGACCGCCATTAGTGCCGCATACTTTAACTTGTTCATTGGTAACACCCTCCGTTCCGGTTCAAAAAGCAAAACACATTGTTTTATATGTTTTGAACAAATATCAATCCTCAATTTCCTTCTTACACTAACATTATATACTATAATTCTTCATTTGTCAAACACTTTTAGCAATTTTATTACACATTTGTTACAAAAACATTTCAAAACACGTTTTTTCGGCTCGAAATATCATACAAAAGCTCATCACATTATTGCTTGCTTTTGCATGAATAAAATACTGTAAAACACAAGCAACATGGTGAACAATGAAAGCAAAACAAACTTTACGGTTTTGTTCTTTATGCCCGCAAGCAGAAAATACACCGGTACGCAACCCATAACATATCTGCCGCCGCTTATCATCCAGCCTGATGAATAGGTTACAAACATATAGCAAAACGTGTACGCAATATATGAACTACGCATCTTAGTTATAACGGCATACACAAGCAGACCGCCGCAAAAGATAAACAGGGCTATCTGAACATAATAGATAATAAATGCCAGATAGTGATATTGCACCGCCATATCGTAATGCTGTATTAAATTATCACCTATCCATTTTAACGTTTGCCACCACGGCGGTGCGGCAAGATGGGCCTGAAAAGCCGTAAAGCTGCCCTGCACGACTTTGTTTATACACATATACGCAACAAAGCCTAAAGGAATTATCAGCACGCTTAATATATTTAAGCGTATCTTTTTTATTCCGTCGGCAAACGATGTTTCACCATTGAAAATCATGTGTATGTATTCAAACACCACAAATACCGCAACCAAAATTCCCTGAACTCTGGTAAATGACGTTAAACAGCCGCATATTCCCGCAAGCCACCATTTGTGTTTGCGTGCAAAATACATTGTTAAAACGGTTAAAAGCACAAACAGGCTCTCGGTAAACAAACCGAAGAAAAATATTCCGAACGGAAAAGTTATCAAAAACAACGGAACATAAAATGCGTTGTCTTTATTAAATTCAACAAGTGCCAACTCATATATCATGGCACAAGCCACACCAAACATCACATTTGAAATAACTATGCCCGTTAAAACATAATCTCTGAATATATAAGAAAATAATCTTAAAAGTATCGGATACAACGGATAAAAAACTATATTTTTTGCGTTTTCGCCTAATGCTACATACCAGTTTGTCGCAATGTCTATATAACGCGGTGAATCGCCGGCTATAGAGAATACATCGTATATGAAATAGCTCAAGCTTGAAGAACCCAGCATTAAATATGATATATATACCAAAACAAATCTTGTAAGTATCGACACAAAAAATATAGTGAGAAAGCGTTTTAAAATATCGTTTTTATTTTCAGCCATGACAAGTCCCCCGGAATTAAATGATAAAATTCAAAGCATACGTCGCATACAGCAGGCTTGCCGTTACAACGCCGGATATTACGATGTATGTACTTTGGACAAAATCGGAATATGTGTGTTTGATAAGAGGCAACACAAAAACAATAAATATCATATTGTGAATATACACATTCTGTCCGAAAGGAATAAAGCCAAGCAAGAAAGCAAGCAATATGTATATATAATACGTATTGTCCTTCAAACGTTTATATAAGGCTATAAACAAAAGCAACGCCGCACCCTGCATACCGCAAAGACACGCAAGCACCGCAAAAACAAGAGAAAACCTGATTTTATTTTGTTCGCAGTAATATATGCTCCCTGCCGACAGTGCCATAAGCATTGAAAGCTGTCCCGGAACGAAAAGCATTAAGCTCAAAGGAAAAAACAAAAGACAATTAACAGCTTTGTCTGCCGACTTTTCGTCGCATCTGTTTTTTACGGTAAGATACATAAAATGCACAAATACACACGCACAAACAAAGTTTAAAAATACTGCCGTCGGCATATATGTGTCAAACAAAAGCTTTCCGGCAAAATGTACTATCACGCTGCATAGCGGAAACACACCGATTTTCAGATTCGGTATTATATTAAGATTTTTAAAGGCATCTGTTTGTCTTGTTATGTATTCGTTCGCAAACAAAGCTTCAAAATTGAAAAAATTAGTTGCTTCAACAACCAAATTATAAATTATAAAGCCTATGAAAAATACAAGCAAACCAACTGTTGTTGTCTTTAATGAATTTATGAAAAAAACCTTTGCACCGCTTTCATTATTCAAAAGCTTTACTTCAGATAAAAACCTTGAGAAAAATAAAATCAAAGCGATCCAAAAGATGCTTGTCCCCAAAGCCGATAAAAATAAGTTCACAAATAATACCCCTTTTCCGCTTGACTTTACAGCATCTTATTGCACGTATCCATACATACCGCGAACCGATACTTCGCCGGAATTTATCATATATACTTTCCCGTTTTCGTCCTCAACCACAAGCTGACCGTCATCGCCTATATCCTTGGCTGTCAGAATTTTTTCTTCGCCGTTTTTTATAACCCTTACCTTTTTGCCGAGTATACATATGTCGTTTTTATATTGACGGATAATTTCCGCTTTGTCTGCAACAAAATGTCCGTCCCGATACATTTTGTCAAGCTCGTTATATATGGCTGCCGCACACGCAGAACGCGAAAACGTTTTCCCGGTTTGCATTTTGACCGATGTTGCAACATTTTGCACATCTTCCGGAAAATCAGACTCATCCTGAGTGAGATTAACTCCTATACCCAAAATAACATAGTCCAGCGTTAAGGTGTCTGTCTGCACAGATGCCTCGGTTAAAATTCCACAAACTTTTTTATTGCCCATTATAATATCATTCGTCCATTTTATTTGCGGACGTTTGCCGCAAAGCCGTTCCAACGCATTGCACACGGCAACGGCTGTGTATACGGTTATGACAGATATCTGCTCAATGTCAATTTTAGGACGCAGAAAAACAGAGGTCCACACTCCCTTACCTTTTGCAGCAGAAAAGCTTCTGCCGTTTCTGCCTTTGCCTTTCGTTAATTCATCGGCTATGACGGCATATCCGTCATTAATACCGGTGTGCGAAATATTTTTCAGATATGTATTTGTTGAATCCAACTGCTGATAAACTTCCAGTTCCGATGCAATTGTTTTGGATGATGTATGCTTTTTTATTTCCGGAACATTCAGAACATCCGGCTCATTCACTATTTTATAGCCCTTATTTGTAACGGAATCTATTATATATCCTTCTTTTCTGAGTTTATTTATCTCTTTCCATACGGCAGACCTTGTGATGCCAAGACTGTTGCTTATTGCCTGACCGGAAACATAGCCCTTGCCGTTTATTAAAATGTCCAATACCTTATCTTTAAGCAAATATTTTCACCTTCTGCACCGGATTTATTTTTTTATCATTTTTTCATCTCTTACTAAAGGTTCATCCAATATAAAATGCCCGAATTCTGTTACAGGTTCGCCGTCTGACAAAAGTTTAACTTCATTTACGGTGTCAAATTCGGTCAAAGTGTTTACTATCGAATATATAAAGAAAGACTCTTTTGCACTTCCTCCGGTGTTTTTATTTTCAAAATCCGATTTGAAATCTATATAGCAAACACCGTTTTCAACTTTAACGCTGTTTATCTTTGTATCGGGATTAATGCTTGCCCCGTGATTGTTTGCCGACCCTTTTATAAGCTCGTTTAATGTTGCCAAAGCCAAGGAGTTTATATCTTCTGCTCTGACGCTTCTTTCTTCGGGCAAAAGATATTCGGCATTGCTGTCCACAAAATACAGTGTAACTTTCTTAACATCATCAGGAGTTGATGTTGGGGTGTTTACAGCCGACGGAACAGGCGTCGACGTTACTTCAGGTGCGGTAAAAAAGCCTCCCTTAATACACATCTGTACGCCAAGCACGCAAATAATAACAATTATAAGTGCAATAATAATCAACCATGTTTTTTTCATAATATACACCTCGCAACGCTTTTTGCCGTTATATTTACAATTCCTGTCGACTTAATTTTAACATATTACACTCTGCAACGTCAAGCAAAGCAACAAGTTTTTTAAACAAATCGACATAAAATACTTGAATTGGAAAGCGTTGAGTGTTATAATGACATGTGTTCTTCAGGGTGTGGTGAGCGTAGTGCCTACGCAAGTCCAATCCGGCGGTGATTTATGCGTCTTTTGCATAATAAGTCCGCAAGCTTTGATCCGTAATTAACGGATTAATCAGTTGAGCCGGTGTGATTCCGGCACCGACGGTAACAGTCCGGATGGGAGAAGAATGATATTTTTTTATCATGTAAATTACCATATTATAAAATGCGATTTAAAAAATTGCTGCACTCTGCGGAATAAAATATATTTTTCTAAGGAGTTTTATAATATGAAAAAAACAACCACAAAAAAACTTGTTTCTATTGCTATGCTTGCAGCGGTATCGACGGCTTTGATGTTTATCGACTTCCCTATTCCGTTAATGCCGCCGTTTTTAAAGCTTGATATAAGTGAAGTGCCCGTGCTTATTGCAACCTTTGCAATGGGAATACCTGCCGGAATTGCGGTTGCATTTATAAAAAATGCTCTGCATTTGTTTGTCAGCACGACTATGTATGTCGGCGAGCTGTCAAATTTTTTGATAAGTGTAGCAATGGTCGTATCGGCAGGGATAGTGTATAGCCGCAACAAAACACGCAAAAACGCCGTTTTGGCTTTGGTTGTATCTACTGTAGTTACAATAATCTTTGCCGCATTGATAAACCGCTTCTTTATCATTTGGGCGTATGTTAATATGATGGGACTTACAGAAGAAAAAATAGTGGCTATTTGTAATGGCGTGAACAAGCATGTTACAAGCATAAACGGATATATCTACTTCGGTGTTATACCTTTTAATTTCATAAAATCCGTAATCAATGCTGTGGTAACACTGCTTTTATACAAAAGAATATCAAAAATAATAAAAAAACAATAAAAATATCTATATACGCAGGAGGCATTTGTATGCTAAAATTCAAACCAAATTCAACAGTTTTGTTCCAGGGCGACTCAATAACCGATATGGGCCGCGGAAGAACCGAAGACCCAAACCATTTATACGGACACGGATATGTGTATCACATAGTTTCCAAGTACACAGCCGAACATCCGGAAGATAAAATCACATTCTATAACCGTGGTGTTTCCGGCAACACCAGCAAGCAGATTTTAGACCGTTGGGAAGAAGATACTATCGCTCTTAAGCCCGATGTATTAAGTCTTCTTTGCCCGGTTAACGACGTTGGTGCATCGTCCGGCTGCAGAACAACGGCTCAGACACGCGAGGCTGTTACCGAAATGATAGAACGTTCATTTGAAATGAACCCTGATTTACAGCTTATTTTGTGCGAACCGTTTATGTATCTTGACATGAAAACCCCAAGACACGAAGGTGTTGTTCTGTCGGTATCATTGCCTGAAAAACAAGAGGTTATAAGAGAATGTGCTAAAAAGTACAATGCAATTTTTGTTCCGTTCCAGAAAATGTTTGATGATCTTGCCGCACAAACCGGCGATGAAGCGTATTGGATATGGGACGGTATACATCCTACCGCTGCAGGTCATTATCACATGGCTCAGCAATGGACCAAAATAGTAAGCGAACATCTAAAATAAAGGAGCTATTGACATTAAGAATGAAAATCAGCACCCGTAAAATAACCCTGATTGCGGTTTTGTCTGCACTTACGGTTGTTTTAACAGCGTTTGTCAACATAAAATTCCCTAACGGAAGTTATATACATTTGGGCGATGCCGCCATATTTACCGCAGCAATACTCACAGGCCCGCTCGGCGGATTTTTTGCCGGCGGTGTTGCGTCTGCCATAGCGGATGTGCTGGCAGGAGCACCTCAATGGATGTTGGCTACCTTTATAGCGAAAGGACTTATGGGAACAATAACCGGTTTTTTAGCTTATGGTACAAAGGAAAAATCATACATAAAATATTTTCTGGCGATGCTTGCCGGTTCGGGTATCATGATTATATGTTACTATGTTGCATATGCGTTCATGCTGTATGACGGTGATTTTATAAAACCGCTGTTTGGTATTTGGCTTGATTTTCTTCAAGTGTTTGCCGGAATATCAATTTCGTTCCTTACGTTGGTTGCATTAAAAAAACACATAAAATAATCAAAAGGGGATGTGCATTTTATCACATCCCATCAGCGTGTCGATAAACTTATCGGCACGCTGGCAGGCTGCGAAAAAGGAAGTTAAATTTTGCAAAAACGAATTCGTTAGCGTACACAGGTACGGTAGAATTCGTTTTTGCGGAAAGCAAGCAATGGCACGGCTTTTAAAACCGTGCCATTATCATAACAGTCAGATATAGTTAAAATATTTTTCAGAATAAAACAAATTTATATTTTTGCTTGCGGTTAAACCACTTTTTCGACAGTTTGAGGGGATGTGCATTTTATCACATCCCCTTTTATTAAATTGACGGATCAAACACGAAGGTTTCAGTAAAGTCTATATGTCCTTTAAACTCTGTACTGGGTTTGCCGTTTATCGTAAATTTCACTTTTGTTATACCGTCTATCGAAACAAGTGAATTTACGATTGAATATATTGTCAAAATTTCGTTTATAGAACCGCCGCTGTGTGCCTGTACAAATTTGTTTGAAAAATTGACGATTGCAGTATCGTTTTGAGTTTTAACCTTTATTCCGTTTTTTACTTTTGGTATAACCCTTATGATTTTATCGTTGCCGTCTCTCCCCTTTTCAAGCTCCCGTATAATTTTTTTCGCAATCTTATCATTATTGTTGCCGGATACTTCCATTTCCTCAGGGACTAATTTGAGCATTTCTTTGTCTGCAAAATAAACCAAAACGGTGTCTTGCTTTAATGATGTTGCCTGAGTGCGGCAGGATATTAATGTTATTCCGATTACAACTGTGAAAAGTATTATTAATAATTGTTTTATCTTATGCATAACTGCCTCCGAAAAAATTATTCTGAAATAACAATATATTATATGCAAAGATTTAAAATTTTATGACAATTATTTTTAAAAAAATATTATTGTAAAATGCGGTATTTTTTGTATTGACAAAAGTCAATAATTATGGTAGTATACTTTGTGTTGTTAAATTGTTATGTGCGCTGCTAGCTCAGTTGGATAGAGTGTTTGGCTACGAACCAAAAGGTCAGGGGTTCGAATCCCTTGCAGCGCGCCAACAAAGAGCATGCTTTCGCTTGCTCTTTTTTTATATAACAAAAAGCTGTGATAACCTTACAATTACAAGATTATCGCAGCTTTATTTATTATAAACCGGTCAATCATTATCGAGCGGCATTTCA
>CAJOGA010000002.1:46390-59443 GCA_905233855.1 uncultured Clostridia bacterium | reverse complement strand
GGGCATCAAAAACGGCGTTATTGCGGGAATAAAATACTTCAATTTTGATCTTGAAGCGCCGTCAGAGGGCGATAGGTCGCTTGAAGTTGAACTTAAACCACTCGGTGTTGATGCAACGGTGGATGTATATATCCGTCCTACAACGGCTGTAAACACACCTGTTGAGTATGATGCAAGCGGTGCAATAACGTCTGTGGGTGTTGGAAGTAAAAAGATTGGCACTATCACTTTAACAGGTGAAATGCCGCAACAGCTGACGACATTCAGCATTAATGCCGATGTAATAGAAGAACTTAACGGACAATGGGGCGTATTCTTTGTGTTCAACACGAACCAAAGCGAAGACATTTGTGAATTTTATAATATGCAGTTTAAGTAAAAAAATCAGGACTGTGGCAAAACGGTTTTTTTGATCGGCTTGCTACAGTCCATTTTTATTAATCTTCCGATGCCTTTTTCAAGCTGAATATGAATTTTGTCATTTTCATCGGTGAGCCGTCGGGCATAAAGGAGTCGTTTATAAACACGCTTTCTACATGTATCTGCTCACCGTGCTCTGCTATGATATTCTTCACAAGATACAGTCCCAGTCCGGCTCCGGTTTTATCCATGCTTCGTGATTTATCGGTTTTATAAAAACGTTCAAATATCCTGTCTTTTTCCTCATCATCTATACCTATGCCGGTGTTTTCCACCGACACCAAAACCTTATCGGCAACACATCCCACGCACGCACGTATAAGTCCGCCTTCAACGGTAAATTTAATGGCGTTGTCCAATAAATTTGTTATAACGCGTGAGATGGCGTCGCAGTCTGCAATAACGGTTATGGGTTCGGTTTCAAAATAAGGTTCAAAGGTGATGTGCTTTTCCTCTATCCTTGACGCAAGCTTTACAATGTTACGCCTTATAAGCTCGTTTATATTAAATGACGACGGCTCAAGCTTATATGTGCCGCTGTTTATCTTAGACGATTCAAGCATATCATTCACAAGCCTGGACATATATTTTGATTCGTCCAACACTATTGAAAGATATTCGTTGGTCTTATCAGGCTCAATTGTGCCGTCCAATATGCCGCCGACAAAGCCGGTTATGGTTGTCATCGGTGTGCGTAACTCGTGAGATACGTTGCTTATAAACGAAGAACGCATATCTTCAAGCTGTTCCAGACTTTTTGACATAAAGTTAAAAGATTTTGCCAAAGAGCCTATCTCGTCATTTTCCTTAATGTTTGTTATTCTGGTAAATTTGCCGTTTGCGATATCGCGTGCCGCACGGTTCATTTCTTTAATAGGGTCGGACATCTTTTTTGCCTGGTAATATGCAAGCATAAACGATACAATAAGAGCTATTATTGCCGCTATTATAAAAAGCCGCATAAGCTCTAAATTTGATCTATATAAGTTTGGTACAGGCGTGTTGAAAAAAACAGCACCTATAACTGAATCGTTGTAGTATATAGGTTCGCCGACGGTTAACACCTTTTCGTTGAATATACCTCCGAATGTACCTGTTGCACGCATTGATTTGCCTTCAAGCACAGGCTTGATATAATCTTTTCTTATATACGCTATAGCAGCCGATGAGAAGGTTACATTTCCTTCACTGTCCGTTATGACGATAATTGAATTTGTATGCTTTGCATATGCTGAAATGGTTCTGTAGTAAAGTGCGTCATTTGACGTGTTTGGATTTTCAACTTTCAGCGTTATTGTAAGATTTTTAATAACATCAGACGCCTGCTTAAACTGACTCACCTGTCTGTTTGTGCTGTAGCTGTTTATAAAAGCTGACAGGATGGTGCATATCACAATATAACATACAAGCATTACAACAACGTTTGTCCAAAACATTTGGCGGAAAATACTTTGTTTTTTTAACAGCTCAAAGCGGTTTTTGAAAAAGTTACTAATCAAAACTCAGTTCAATCCTTCCGAAACAACATTTTAATTGAGCTCAAATTTGTAACCGACACCCCAAACAGTTTTGAGCTGCCAGTTGTTTTCATAGCCTTCGAGCTTTTCTCTTAACCGCTTTATATGCACGTCCACCGTTCTTGAATCACCAAAGTAGTCAAAATCCCAAACCTGCTCTAATAATTGCTCTCTTGTATATACCTTGTTCGGATTGGAAGCAAGGAAGTATAAAAGTTCAAGCTCTTTAGGCGGTATGTCTACCGTTTTGCCTGCAAGTTTAAGCTCATAGTTTGTAAGATTTATTGAAATGTTCGGATACACTATCTCCAAAGTTGCGTTGTCGGATTTGGTTTCGTAACGGCGTAAAACAGCCTTTACTCTGGCAACAAGCTCTTTGGGTTCAAACGGTTTAACCACATAGTCGTCCGCACCCAGTTCCAAGCCTAAAACCTTGTCAAAAGTTTCGCCTTTTGCCGTAAGCATTATAATAGGAACGTTGCTTATGCGGCGTATCTCCTTACACACGGCATATCCGTCCATAACGGGCATCATTATGTCCAGAATGACAAGCGAGCTTGCCTGTGCTTTGAATTTTTCCAACGCTTCGCCGCCGTCGTGAGCAACAACAGTGTTAAAACCTTCTTTTTCCAAATACAATTTTACAAGCGATGCTATGTTTGCGTCGTCATCTGCTATAAGTATACTTGGTGTATAGCTCATATACCGCACTCCCTCCTTTGCGATGTTTATGTATAAAGTATAGTATAACATGAAGAATTTGTAAATGCTTTATTGATATTATTAAATAATTGTTCATATATTTTTGTTGGTTTTGTGTTGACTATATGTTATAAATGTAATATAATTATGGCTGATGTGTTAATTATTATCACGTTCTGTGTTAATTTGTAACATTTTTATTGAAACACCTGTACGGAGGTGATACTGTTGGCGGTTGACAGACGCGTCGCAATAAATGAATATATAGACTCTCAGGGCGAAGTTAAATTGTCTCAGCTTGCGTTGATATTTCCCGATGTCTCGTCCATGACATTACGCAGGGATTTAGAATATCTTGAAGAAAATAACAAGATAATACGCACACGCGGCGGAGCAATGTCGATAAAATATATAAAATCCAAAAAAGAAGAGATTTACACTAAACGTGAACTGGAAAATATCCAGGCAAAGAATTTAATTGCTCAAAAAGCAATTAAACTGATAGACGGCAGACGGTCGTTGTATCTGGACTCCGGCACAACGGTGAATACTTTGGCAAAGCTGATAGAAACAGAACAGGAACTGTCGGTTGTAACAAGCAGTCCGGTGAGTGCAATGGAGATGGCCAAAAACCCGAACGCATCAGTTACCGTCATGGGCGGCAGACTCAATAACGACACCTTCTGCATAACGGGGCAAGCCGCTATGGATTTGGCATCGTCCATCAATATAGACGTTGCCATAATGGGTACATCCGGCTTTTCACCGAAGGCGGGTTTTACGGCGGGGTATCTTGAAGAATGTAATTTAAAAAGAGAAATAATCAGGAAAGCCAAAACGGTTATAGTGCTGATGGACAGTTCAAAAGTAAATAAGGATATGATATTCACTTTTGCCACTCCGGAAGACATTGATATTTTGGTTACCGACGGTAACCTTGATGATGAAACAGTTAAAGAATTGCAAAAATATAATGTGGAAATTGTTTAAATGCGTCATGTTTAAACAAGGAGGAAGGGATTAATTATGAAAACAACGGCAGTAAGACTTTATGGGAAAAACGATTTGCGTATGGAAAGCTTTGAGCTACCGCAAATCAAAGATGATGAAATTCTTGCACACATAATATCAGACAGCTTGTGTATGTCGTCATACAAAGCGTCGATACAGGGTGCGGCTCATAAGCGTGTGCCTGATGATGTGGCTGAAAATCCGGTTATAATCGGTCATGAATTTTGCGGAGAAATTGTTGAAGTGGGTTCTAAATGGGCAGACAAATTCAAAGCCGGTCAGAAATTCACAATCCAGCCCGCACTCAACTATAAAGGCAGTCTGGACGCACCGGGATATTCGTATCAGTATATCGGCGGCGACGCAACGTATATAGTAATACCTAACGAAGTTATGGAGCTTAATTGCCTGCTTGCGTATGACGGTGATGCGTTCTTCTACGGTTCGTTGGCTGAACCTATGAGCTGTATTGTGGGCGGCTTTCATGCAAACTATCACACAAAAGCCGGCTCTTATGTGCATAATATGGGCATCAAAAACGGCGGCAAAATGGCAATACTTGCAGGCGTTGGCCCTATGGGACTCGGTGCTATAGATTATACCATACATAATACTGAATTAAAACCGTCATTGCTGGTTGTAACCGATATAGACGACGCACGTCTTAAAAGGGCAGAATCGCTGCTGTCGGTTGAAGATGCCGCAAAGAACGGCATCAGATTGGTGTATCTGAATACGTCAAAAGGCGACGCCGTTGAGGAACTTATGAAGCTTTCGGACGGCACGGGCTATGACGATGTTTTTGTTTATGCACCTGTTGCTCCGGTTGTTGAACAGGGTGATAAGATATTGGGTAAAGACGGCTGCTTAAACTTTTTCGCAGGTCCTACAAATCCCGAATTTTCGGCATTGTTTAATTTTTATAACGTACATTACGGTGCAACTCACGTTGTGGGTACAAGCGGCGGTAACACCGATGATATGATAGAATCCATAAAGCTTATGGAAAAGGGTTCTATTGATCCTGCCGCTATGATAACACACGTTGGAGGATTGGACGCTGTTATTGAAACAACGCTTAATCTGCCTAAAATACCGGGCGGCAAAAAGCTTATTTATACAAACATCTCAATGCCGCTTACGGCAATAAGCGATTTTGCCGAGCTTGGCAAAACCAACGAGGTGTTTGCAAAGCTTGCACAGATTATAGACGCGAATAACGGATTGTGGAGCGTGGAGGCGGAAAAATATCTGCTTGCAAACTCAAAATCCATATAATATTAGGAGGAGATACAATGAACTGTATAAATCAAGCAGCACCTGCAATAAGGATGCTTTTGAAAAAAGCCGACTATCCGCTGGTGTCTTTGGTAAGCGATGATACAAAAGCCGATATTACAGTGTCGTTAGAGGATATTCAAAGCCTTAAAGGCAAAGACGTTAAAACCGTTAAGGTTGAGAATGTCGGCACATTTGCACTAAACTATCCGCAGACAAACGGCAGACTCAAAAACAAAATTGCCATTGTAACCGGCAGTGCTCAGGGCTTTGGCAAAGGTATCGCCGAGGAAATGATGAACGAAGGTGCGTTCATGGTAGTTGCCGATCTTAACTATGATCTGGCAGATACCGTGTGCAAAGAGTTTAACGCAAAATACGGCGAAGGCAGAGCACTTGCCGTTAAGGTTGACGTAAGCAACGAGGAGTCGGTTGAGGAACTGATTAATCAGACCGTTAAAGCCTTTGGCGGACTTGACATTTTTGTCAATAATGCAGGCGTGTTAAAAGCCGGAAGTCTGGACGAGATGGATCTGAAATCGTTTGAGTTTGTTACAAAAATAAACTATACGGCATACTTTTTGTGTGCCAAGTACGCGTCAAAGATAATGAAGCAACAGCATGCGTACGACAGCGAATATTTCATGGATATAGTACAGGTTAATTCCAAATCCGGTCTTGAAGGCAGCAACAAAAACTTTGCTTATGCCGGCGGCAAATTCGGCGGTATAGGCTTAACACAGAGCTTTGCAAAAGAGCTTGTGGAGTATAACATCAAGGTTAATGCCGTTTGCCCGGGTAACTTCTATGACGGTCCGTTGTGGTCCAATCCCGAAAACGGATTGTTTGTGCAGTATCTGAAAGCCGGAAAGGTTCCCGGTGCAAAAACAGTTGAAGACGTTAAAAATTTCTATGTTTCAAAATCGCCTATAAGAAGAGGATGTTTCCCGTTAGACGTTGCAAGAGCAATATTCTATGTTGTCGAACAGCAGTTTGAAACGGGTCAGGCACTTCCTGTAACGGGCGGACAAAACATGCTTAAATAAAGTTTACAGTTGATAAATGTAAGGAGGAAATATATTTATGGCAACAGTTGTAATCATGCCAAAGCAGGGACAGTCTGTTGAAAGCTGTATCATTGCGAAATGGCATAAGAAAAAGGGCGACAAGGTTAATGTCGGCGATATGCTGTTCACCTACGAAACAGATAAAGCCACATTCGATGAAGAGGCAAAGGTTGAAGGTACTCTTATTGACGTATTCTTTGACGAAGGCGACGATGTTCCTTGTCTTACCAATGTTTGCGTTATAGGTAACGAAGGTGAAAGCACGGCGGAGTTTAATCCCGGCGGTGAAAAAGCGGAAACCGCAGCACCTATTACGCCTGCACAGCAGTCGGAAACGACGGCACCGGCGGCGGCTGCACCGGCAAAATCAAACGGCATGGCAGACGCTGTAATCATGCCAAAGCAGGGACAGTCTGTTGAAAGCTGTATCATTGCGAAATGGCATAAGAAAAAGGGCGACAAGGTTAATGTCGGTGATATGCTGTTTACATATGAAACAGATAAAGCAACATTTGACGAAGAATCCAAATATGAAGGAATATTGTTAGACGTATTCTTTGACGAAGGCGATGACGTTCCTTGCCTCACCAATGTTTGTGTTATAGGCAAGGAAGGTGCAAGCACGGCTGAATTTAATCCCGGCGGTGCGGCTGCACCGGCGGCTGAGACGGTTGTTGCATCGGCAGCTCCTGTTGTGCCTGTTGCTCCTGTTGCACAGGCTCAGGCAACTGTTAACAATGCCGGGATAGTGAAAGCATCGCCGAGAGCTAAAAATCTTGCTCAAAGAGCAGGCGTTGATTATACTCTTGCAACCCCTACAGGCCCTTACGGCAGAATAATTGAAAGAGACATTAATAATCTTATAGAAAACGGCCCAACGTACACCAAAGCGGCGGCATCGCTTGCAAACGGTCAGACTCCGGCAGGCACAGGCATCGGCGGCAGAATTACCGTTGACGATCTTAATGCAAAACCGGCTGCTTCCGTTGCAAATGCTCCTGCTGCAGCTGCTCCTGTTGCGGAAACAGAAGAAGTTAAAATTCCTAACATCAGAAAAGTTATTGCAAAATCAATGCACGCTTCTCTTTCCACTATGGCTCAGCTTACGCTTAATTCCAGCTTCGACGCTACGGAAATCATGAATTTCAGAGCTAATCTTAAAGCTAAAAAGGATGTTTTAGGTCTTGAAAACATTACGCTTAACGACATAGTTCTGTACGCAGTGTCCAGAACACTTCTAAACCACAGAGACTTAAACGCTCATTTCCATGACGATAAGATGGTATATTACAACACAGTTAACCTCGGTGTTGCCGTTGATACACCAAGAGGCTTGATGGTGCCTACAATATTTAACGCCGAAAGAAAATCTTTGAATCAGATAGCAAAAGAATCCAAGATGCTTGCAAAACAGTGTCAGGAAGGTTCTGTTGCACCGGATTTGTTGACAGGCGGAAGCTTTACCGTAACAAATCTGGGTTCTTTGGGTGTTGAATCCTTCACGCCGGTTATTAACCCGCCTCAAACGGGCATATTGGGAGTTAATAATATAACTCAGAGAGCAAAAGAAGTAGACGGCGAAATAAAATTCTACCCTGCAATGGGTCTTTCACTCACATTTGACCACAGAGCTGTTGACGGTGCCCCTGCTGCAAAATTCCTGAAAGAGCTTGCGGCTAACCTGGAAAGCTTTTCGGTTTTGTTGGCAAAATAATACAGCTTATTTTGATATGAAGGGATGGATAATAATTGGTATATGATTTAATTGTACTCGGCGGCGGCCCTGCCGGTTATCTTGCGGCAGAACGTGCCGGTCATGCCGGACTTAAAACAGCGGTTATAGAAAAACGCTTTGTCGGCGGCGTATGCCTGAACGAAGGATGTGTTCCGTCAAAGACGCTTTTAAACTCCGCAAAGGTGTTTGAACATGCCGCTCACGGCGAAAAATACGGCGTTAAGACAGAAAAAGCAAGCATTGACCAGAATTTTGTCATAGACAGAAAAAATAAAGTTGTCAATACTTTGGTAACCGGTATAAAAGGTGCTTTAAGAGCAAACAAAGTAACGCTGGTGGAAGGCGTTGGCACAATCGAAGGCAGAAATGCCGACGGTTACGAAGTAAAGGTGAATGATGAAACATACACTGCAAAACGTCTTATTATAGCAACAGGCTCCGCTCCTGTTCTTCCGCCTATAAAGGGTGCAAAAGAAGGTTTGGAGAGCGGATTTATCATGACAAACAGAGAAATTCTGGATTTGCGTGAAATTCCCGAAAATCTTGTTGTTGTAGGCGGCGGAGTTATCGGCTTGGAAATGGCTGCATACTTTAACACAGTAGGTTCTAAAGTTACCGTTATTGAAATGATGGATAAAATAGCCGGCCCTACCGATGCACAAATATCCGAAATATTAATGAAGAATTATCAGAAAAAGGGCGTTGACTTTAAGTTAAGCTCCAAGGTTGTTGAATTTAAAGCAGACGCTGTTTGCTATGAATATGAAGGCAAAGCGTATGAAGTTAAAGCCGACAAGGTGCTTATGTCAATAGGCAGACGCCCTGTAACCGAGGGTATCGGTCTTGAAAAAATCGGTGTAGAGCTTGAAAGAGGAAAAATCAAAACCGACAGCACAGGCAAAACAAATGTGCCGAATGTTTATGCAACGGGCGATGTTAACGGTGTGTCCATGCTGGCACACACCGCTTACCGTGAATCCGAAGTTGCTGTTAACAATATATTGGGCAAAAAAGACATCATGCGTTACGACGCTATCCCTGCTGTTATATACACCAATCCGGAAGTTGGTTCTGTCGGTGAAACCGAAGAAAGTGCAAAAGCAAAGGGTATCGACTATGAGGTTGCAAGCGTTTCTATGATGTACAGCGGCAGATATGTTGCGGAAAACGACGGCGGCGACGGCATATGCAAAGTGCTTATAGAGAAAAAATCACGCCGTATGATAGGCTGCCATATGATAGGATCGTATGCAAGCGAAATAATTGTGTCTGCGGGCATGATGATTGAAACACAGATGCGTGTGAAGGATATAAAGGAAATCGTATTCCCTCATCCTACGGTTTGTGAAATAATACGCGAAGCAATATTTAAGTTTGACGACTAAAATTTTGTTTTTAAATTTAATTGTAAATAAAAAAATAACAATATTAAGGAGTGTTTTAAATGCCAAAATCACAGTTCATTGATCCGAATGAGGTCAGAAAGAGCGGATATATAAAATTCACGGATATCCCTGTCAACCAGTACAAGAAGACAATTGCAGAAGAAAAAGAAAACTACTCTAAAGACGATTTTATGCGTATATACAACGACATGGCGGTTATAAGAGAGTTTGAAACCATGCTTTTGAAGATAAAAACAGAGGGTGCGTATAACGGTATTGAATACAATAACCCGGGACCTGCCCATCTTTCATTGGGTCAGGAAGCATCAGCCGTTGGTCAGGCTTATCTTTTGGGCGTTGACGATTATATCTTCGGTTCACACAGAAGCCACGGCGAAATATTGGCAAAAGGTATGTCGACCATATATAAGCTGAGCGACAAAGAATTGATTGAAATAATGGAATCCTTCTTCGACGGCAGAATATTAAAGGTTGTTGAAGGATTACAAAAGGATAAGGGCAACGTTAAAGAGCTTGCTCTCGACTTCTTGCTTTACGGTGCTTTGGCAGAAATATTTGCACGTGAAACAGGCTTTAACAAAGGCCTCGGCGGTTCTATGCACACCTTCTTTACACCTTTCGGTATCTATCCTAACAACGCTATCGTTGGCGGCAGTGCAACAATAGCAATGGGTGCTGCGTTGTATAAGAGAGTTAATAAGAAAAAAGGCATAGTAGTGTCTAACGTAGGCGATGCATCTATGGGCTGCGGTCCTGTTTGGGAAGCTCTTAACATGGGTGCTATGGATCAGATCAAACAGCTTTGGGAAAAAGGTTATAACGAAGGTCTTCCTATTATATTCAACTTCTTTAACAACATGTACGGTATGGGCGGTCAGACCGTCGGCGAAACAATGGCATATAACATGCTGGCAAGAGTCGGTGCCGGCGTAAGCCCGACACAGCTTCACTCTGAACGTGTTGATGGTTACAACCCGCTTGCGGTTATCGATGCTATGCGTCGTAAACTTGAGATAATCAAAAAAGGCGAAGGCCCTGTATTGTTGGATACTTTGACATACCGCGTAACAGGACACTCACCTTCAGACGCTTCTACATACAGAACAAAAGAGGAAATTGATGCATGGGTAGAACAAGACGTTCTTAAGGCTTATGAAGCTAAGATGACAAAAGCTAAGATTGCCAAAGCAGATGCTTTTGCCGCAATTCGTGAGGACATAACCGAGAGAATGGAAAAAATCTGCCGCTTGGCTATTGACGATAAAATATCGCCGAGAATTGACCTGTTCAAGAACCCTGATGAAATTGAAAAGATTATGTTCTCCAACACAAAAATTGAGAAGATGGAAGACAGACCTTGCGAAGTTCTTCAGAAGAAAGAAGATAACTCAAGAGTTCAGCAAATTGCAAAGAAAGAACGTTACGGCTTTGATAAAGACGGCAAGCTTGTATCAAAGAACAAAGTGTTCCAGTTAAGAGACGCTGTGTTTGAAGCTGTATTTGATAAATTCTATCTTGATCCTACATTGATTGCATACGGCGAGGATAACCGTGATTGGGGCGGTGCATACGCTGTATACCGCGGCTTAACCGAAGCTTTGCCATATCACCGTTTCTTCAACGCACCAATCAGTGAAGCTGCTATAGTTGGCAGTGCTGTTGGTTATGCAATGAGCGGCGGACGTGCTCTTATAGAATTGATGTATTGCGACTTCCTTGGCCGTGCGGGCGATGAAATATTCAACCAGCTGGCTAAATGGCAGGCAATGAGTGCCGGCATATTGAAGATGCCTATTGTAATGAGAGTATCTGTCGGCAGCAAATACGGTGCACAGCACTCACAAGACTGGACAAGTTTGTGTGCACACATTCCGGGATTAAAGGTTGTGTTCCCTGCAACACCGTATGACGCTAAAGGCTTGATGAACTCTGCTTTGGCAGGTACAGATCCTGTTATTTTCTTTGAAAGCCAAAGACTCTATGACGTTGGCGAGCAGTTCCATGAAGGCGGCGTTCCGGAAGGATACTATGAAGTTGAAATCGGTGAACCTGACGTTAAGAAACCGGGTAAGGATATTACAATCATTACAATCGGTGCAACACTGTACCGTGCTCTTGATGCAGCTAAAACCTTGGAAGAAAAATACGGCGTAAGTGCTGAAGTTATAGACGCAAGAACAATTGCTCCGTTTAACTACGAAAAGGTTTTGGAATCCGTTAAGAAGACAGGCAAAGTTGTGTTGGCATCCGATGCTTGTGAACGCGGTTCGCATCTTAAAGATATTGCCCAGAACATCAGCGAGCTTGCGTTTGACTATTTGGATGCACCTCCTGTTGTTATCGGTGCAAGAAACTGGATAACACCTGCACACGAACTTGAAAAGCACTTCTTCCCTCAGGCAGACTGGATTATAGATGCTATCCACGAGAAGATTATGCCTCTTGCAGGTCATGTTGCAACTAACAACTTTACTCCAAACGAACAAATCCGTCGTAACAAATTGGGCGTTTGATAAATGATTATTTAAGAGGCTGTTTAATACAGCCTCTTAAATTACAAGGACGTTTTTTATGCTTTTGATAGATAATACAAGCACAAATTCATATTTTAACCTTGCAATGGAAGAGTATTTGCTGAATAATTTCACGCAGGATGTGTGTATGCTTTGGCAAAACGATAACACGGTTGTTGTGGGTAAAAATCAGAACGCTTTGGCAGAGATAGATTATGACTATGTTAAAGCGAATGATATAAAGGTTGTGCGTCGTTTAACAGGCGGCGGAGCGGTGTTCCACGATATGGGTAACCTGAATTACACCTTTATAACCAATAATACAGAAGATAATTTTTCAAATTTTAAAACCTTCAGCACTCCGGTTATAGATATGCTTGACGGGCTTGGCATACATGCGTATCTTACAGGGCGTAACGACCTTGTGATAGACGGCAGAAAATTTTCCGGAAATGCACAGTGCGTGCATAAGAACAGGCTTTTACATCACGGCACACTGCTGTTTTGCTCCGATATTAAGGATATAAGTGCGTCGCTTAAGGTTGACCCGGAAAAGATTGCCGATAAGGGCATAAAATCCGTAGCAAGCAGAGTAACCAATATATCGGAGCATTTGCAGAGGAAAATGAGCGTTGCGGAATTTAAAAAGCTTTTTATGGAATATATGCTGAAAAGGGAAGATGTAACGTATTATAATCTTACACCGGACGATATTGCAAAAGTGCAAAAGCTGTCGGACGAAAAGTACAGCACTTGGGAATGGAATTTCGGCTATTCGCCAAAATATGCTTTTCATAAAAAAAAGCGTTTTTCAGCCGGCAGTATTGAAGTAAGCATAGACGTTAAAGACGGAATTATGCAGGATGTTAAATTCTATGGTGATTTCTTCGCAAGACGCGATGTGTCGGAAATAGAGCAGCTTTTAAAAAGCCAAAAACATAATTTTGATGTTATGAACGAAGTGTTGAACACGGTAAATTTAAACGATTATTTTTTGAATATATCAAAGCAGGAATTGCTTTCCGTGTTGATTTGAATTTGAAATAAAAGAGGTGTTATAAAACTGTGGATTATATAAATTTGTTAAACGATAAAGACGTTAATGTGCGTTTGGATGCATTAAAGCAGATAAAAAAACAGATAGACAGCGGCGAGATTCAAAAGCCGGAACAGACCGGTTATGTGAATAACCACATACATACAATATACTCCTTCTCTCCGTACTCACCGTCCAAGGCTGTTTATATGGCATATATGGCAGGACTTAAAACTGCCGGCATAATGGATCACGATTCTATAAGCGGGGCGGAAGAATTTATCAAAGCCGGTGAGATAATGGGCATTGCAACCACTATCGGCGTTGAAACACGTGTTGACGTTTCGTCCACTTGCTTAAACGGCAGA
>CAJOGA010000002.1:0-46370 GCA_905233855.1 uncultured Clostridia bacterium | reverse complement strand
CTTCACGGCGTGCCGCATACAAACATAAATGTTGTTAACGCATTTTTTGAACCGTACAGACAAAAACGTAACATAAGAAACCAAAAAATGGTGGACAATATAAACAAGCTCATGGCAGAGTATAACATTTGCTATGATTTTGAAAAAGACGTGGCATCAATAAGCCAAAGAAACGGCGGCGGGTCGATAACCGAGCGTCATATCCTTTATGCTCTTGCACTCAAACTGGTTGAAAGATTCGGCAAGGGTGAAAAGCTTGTATCATTTCTGACCGATACCATGAAACTGGATGTTTCTGCAAAGATAAAAGGCTTTTTAAGCGATAATGCCAATCCGTATTATGAATATGATTTGCTGGGTGTGTTAAAGAGCAGTCTTGTGGAACGTTTTTATGTTGATGCAACGGATGAATGCCCGTCAGTTCAGGAGTTGGTGGCATTGTCAAATAAAGTGGGCTCGATTTCCGCATACGCATACCTTGGCGATGTTGGCGATTCCGTAACGGGCGACAAAAAGGCACAAAAGTTTGAGGATGACTACATTGTGGAATTGTTTGACGCATTACAAGAGCTTGGCTTTAATGCCGTAACATATATGCCTTCACGCAACAGCATAGACCAGTTAAAGCGTGTCAAGTCTCTTTGTGATGAAAGAGGATTTTTCCAGATAAGCGGCGAGGACATCAACACACCGCGTCAAAGCTTTATTTGTAAAGCGTTGGATAATCCGGAATTTGCAAACCTTGTGGATGCAACTTGGGCGTTGATAGGGCATGAAAAAGCCGCTACAAAGTGTCTCGACGACGGCATGTTCACGCAAAAGACAAAGAATGCATATCCTGACATGAACGAAAGGATAAGACATTTTAAAAATATAGGGTTGAATTTATAAAAGCGATCTATGTGTTTTTACAGCCCCAGCCAAATCGGCCGGGGCTGTTTTTGCGTCTTCATTGTATTGTATTATAATATTCCTCAACACCTTTGGCTATATATGCTGCCAGACGCTCCTGATATGCAGGGTTTGACAGCAGCGTTTCGTCTTCGGGATTGGACAAAAACCCACATTCTATAAGCACTGACGGCAGAACGGCATGTTTCATTATATACACATTCGATAACGCTTTTTTAACAGGTTTGTTTGAATACGGTGCAACGTTTTGTATATTGTTTTGTATGGACTGTGCAAGAAGCATGGATTTTTCCTTTTCAAAGTTTGAAAAAAACACTTGTGCCCCGCGTTGAGTACGCTGTTCAAAGGAGTTCATGTGTATGCTTATGTATATGTCTGCCTGGGAGGTACGCATAAGCTCAACACGGTTTTTCAGATCCGATACCTTTTGCTTGCGTATGGTATTTGCGTCGGGCGAATGAATTGAACGGTCATCTGAACGCGTCATAACAACTTTTATGCCGTTGTATTCCAGCACATCCTTTAATTGCGTTGCTATTGCTAAATTTATGTCCTTT
Organism: uncultured Clostridia bacterium; assembly: GCA_905233855.1. Taxonomy (GTDB): domain Bacteria; phylum Bacillota; class Clostridia; order UBA1381; family CAJOGA01; genus CAJOGA01. The sequence goes on along the minus strand of CAJOGA010000002.1, from coordinate 44,901 downwards.
TCCAACACGCCGCTGTCTGTGCCTTGCGTGCCGCCGTCAACACCGCCGTGTCCGGGGTCTATAACAACCACAGGCATGCCCGACAGGTTCAGCGAAGCGGTTTGTGCAATTCGGTGTTCGTTGAAAATAAGGCCCAACGTCATGCCCCACATTAAAAGAATTGCTAAAATAAGAAACGTACTTGTTTTTTTCATAAACATTATCATATAAAAAACCTCGCAGAATATAAATGCTAACCGATGTTTTAATATATGAATGTATGTGGACTAATATACAGTTTTTACAAAAAATAAACCCGGCGGAAAATACCGTCGGGTTTGTATGCAATAATTCAACAAGTTTTACCGGATCATTTGATTATTCTTCAACGACGCGTATGCTCTTGATAACCTGCATTGCTATCGGAACATCGTTTGAGTCGGTAGGCGTGGTTGCTATTCTGTCAAGCACGTCAAAACCGTCGGTGAGTCTGCCGAAAGCTGCATATTTTCCGTCAAGATGCGGTGCCGTCTCATGCATGATGAAGAATTGACTTGATGCCGAGTTCGGCTGATTTGTTCTTGCCATGCTGAGTACGCCTCTTTCGTGAAGAAGGTTATTTTCAAATCCGTTTTCGGTAAATTCACCACGGATGGATGCCGCAGGCTTTAAAGCACCTGTTTCAAGGTCGCATCCGCCGCCTTGGATCATAAATCCTGCTATAACTCTGTGGAAAATGGTGTTATCATAAAAACCTTCTTTTGCAAGTTTAACAAAGTTTTCAACGGTTACCGGTGCAACGTCCGGATACAGTTCCGCTTTCATAACTCCGCCGTCGTTCATTGTGATTTCAACTTTCACTTTTTTTGCCTCCAATTCTTTTTGCGTTTTTGGTTTGTTTACGGTTCCGCAGCCCGCAAGCAACATGCCGGATAACGAAATTGCTAAAATTAATGAGAGAACTCTTTTAATTTTCATCGTTGATTTCCTCCTCTTGATTTTCAGACGGCGGCAAATCGTCTTCGCCCTCATCTTTTTCCTTTGTTATTGCCACACCGACAACATAAACACCGTCGTCCATACGCATCAGCCTTACGCCTTGCGTTGAACGGCCTATGGTGCTTATATCACGCGTGCTTAATCGGATTATAATGCCTGACGATGTTATCATCATCAAATCGTCGGTGTCGGACACGGTTTTAAGTGCCGCAATTTTACCGGTTTTGCTTGTTATTTTGTATGTTCTTACGCCCATGCCGCCGCGTGATTGAACCTTGTATTCATCAAATTCGGTTTTTTTGCCGTAACCGTTTTCGGTTACAACAAGCAGTTGTGCATCGTCGCTTACGATACTTGCTCCGACAACGTAGTCGCCTTCTTTGAGACGTATACCTCTTACACCGTGGGTTACTCTGCCCATAGGACGTGCATCACGCTCGTTAAAGCGTATTGCCATGCCGTTATGCGTGCCGAGGATAATGTCGCGTTCACCGTCGGTCAGCTCAACATTTATCAGCTCGTCGTCATCGTCTAAGTTTATTGCACGAAGACCGCTCTTACGCAGGTTTGAATAATCCATAAGAGGAGTCTTTTTTATTACACCTTGTTTGGTTACAAAGGTGAGATACATATCGTCTTCAAATTCTTTTATAGGTATCATGGCAGTAATTGTTTCATCTGCGTCAAGCTGCAGCAGATTCACCATTGCGGTGCCTTTTGCCATTCTGCCCGCCTCAGGAATTTCGTAGCCCTTTAAGCTGTATGCAACGCCTTTGTTGGTAAAGAACATTATGTTATGATGGGTTGTTGTTGTGAACAAATGCTCAACAAAATCTTCTTCACGTGTAGTAAGGCCTGTTATGCCTTTGCCGCCGCGACGTTGACTTTTGTATGTATCGGCGGAAAGACGCTTTGCATAGCCGAAGTGAGTGAGGGTTATGATTATGTCCTCTTCTTCGATCAAGTCCTCTATGTCAATTTCGTTTTCAACAGCCATAATTTCGGTTCTGCGGTCGTCGCCGTATTTGTCTTTGAGCTTTATAAGCTCTTCCTTTATTATTTCCAGAACCTTCGATTCGCTGGAAAGAATTTCACGATACTCTTTTATAAGAGCGGTTAAGTGAATATATTCTTCTTCTATCTTTTCTCTTTCCAAGCCGGATAAACGTCCCAAACGCATGTCGACTATTGCCTGAGCCTGCAGATCGTTAAATCCGAAACGTTCAATAAGGTTTTGTTTTGAGTCGGCAATGGTAGGGGAGTTGCGTATGATTTTGATGATTTCGTCAATGTGGTCTATTGCTATACGCAGACCTTCCAAAATATTTGCACGTGCAAGAGCTTTGTCAAGATCGAACTTTGTTCTGCGTTTTACTATGTCTTTCTGGAACGCAATGTAGTTGTCCAGCATTTCACGCAAGGTTAACACTTTAGGCTTGTTATCAACCAAAGCGAGCATGATAACTCCAAAACTTTCCTGAAGTTGTGTGTTTTTATAAAGATTGTTTAAAACGACATTTGCGTTTGCGTCGCGTTTTAATTCTATAACGATACGCATACCGTCTCTGTCCGATTCGTCACGCAAGCCGGATATGCCATCAAGACGCTTATCACGGACAAGCTCGGCTATCTTTTCTATCAATCTTGCCTTATTGACCTGATATGGAAGCTCTGTAACTATTATCTGTTGGTGAGAACCGTTTGTCTGCTCTATATCCGCTCGGGCACGGACGGTTATCTTGCCGCGTCCGGTACCGTATGCCGCCCTTATGCCGCTTTTACCCATTATAATGCCGGCGGTAGGGAAGTCGGGGCCTTTTATATGCGTCATAAGTTCTTCAAGTGATATATACGGATCGTCCATAACAGCAATAGCACCGTTTATGACTTCGGTAATGTTATGCGGCGGAATATTTGTTGCCATACCAACCGCTATACCGCTTGAACCGTTGACCAACAGCCCCGGAACCTTGGACGGCAAAACAGCCGGCTCGGTGAGCTTGTCATCATAGTTAGGAACAAAATCAACGGTGTTTTTTTCAATGTCGGCAAGCATTTCAACCGCTATTTTTGACATTCTTGCTTCTGTGTATCTGTAAGCTGCGGCAGCGTCGCCGTCTACGGAACCGAAGTTACCTTTACCGTCTACAAGAGGATAACGCAACGAGAAATCCTGTGCCATACGTACCATTGCGTCATACACTGCAGCGTCGCCGTGAGGATGATATTTACCCAAAACGTCGCCGACGGTGGTGGCGGATTTTCTGTACGGCTTATCAGGCGTTAAATTAGCTTCGTACATAGTATACATGATGCGTCGGTGAACCGGTTTTAAGCCGTCTCTGACATCAGGCAAAGCACGGCTTACTATAACGCTCATGGCATATTCTATAAAGGATTTTCTCATTTCCTTGTTTATTTCTACAGGTACTATTTTCTGCAAATCATTATCTATCAAAAGAAATGACCTCCTTGTTTTTTCTGCTTTTTAACATGCTGAAAATGTGTGCCGGTCAGCATGTCCTTTTAATGTATATTCTACCATAACTTCATTAAAAAAGCAAGATAAAATGATTTATATAAATTAAGAAAAAAACATTTGACATATTAAATGAAAAGTGCTATACTATGATTTAATCATAAAATTGGGGTATTATCGCTATACATTGTTGAGGTTTTTCACCGGTTTTCGGCGTAAATACAGTAATATCAAGCATTTTAAAACGTTGCTTTGTTTATAAGAAGTTTGCAAAAATAAAACAATAAACGTTAAAAAGCTTTTTAAAAGTTTGGTTTAAAGCATAATTCAATATAAAATGTTAAATCCAAAGCAAAAAGTATTAAAATGTTTATGTTATAAAATTTTTGTGCGGCGATAGCGTCCAAAATAAAAAGAGGATGTAAAAAACTGTTTATGTAGAATTTTTATCGAAAAATAAAGTTTTGAGGTGATTTGTTAATGGTGCATGAGGTTAAAATGGGAAAAAACACCCGTATGAGCTACTCCAGAATTGACGAAATCCTGGAAATGCCAAACCTTATTGAGGTGCAGAAAAATTCTTACAAATGGTTTGTTGAACAGGGATTAAAAGAAGTGTTTGACGACATTTCCCCTATAGCAGACCATGCAGGCAATCTTGTTTTGGAATTTGTAGATTATACTCTTGACTATAATTCCAAATACTCTGTTGAGGAATGTAAAGAGCGTGATGCCAAATACGCAGGTCCGCTCAAGGTGCGTGTACGCCTTATAAACAAAGAGACCGGTGAAGTTAAAGAGCAGGAAATATTTATGGGTGATTTCCCTCTTATGACAGACCAGGGAACCTTTATTATCAACGGAGCGGAGCGTGTAATAGTCAGTCAGTTGGTGCGTTCACCGGGCATGTACTATAATTTTGACCGAGACAAAACGGGCAAACCGCTGTTTAACGCAACCGTTATACCTTACAGAGGTGCATGGCTCGAACATGAAACCGACTCCAACGACGTGTTCAGTGTGCGTATAGACAGAACAAGAAAAATTCCGGTTACCGTTCTTATCCGTGCTTTGGGCGTTTCGAGTGATGCTCAGATATTGGAATTATTCGGTGATGACGAACGCATGATAGCAACTCTTGAAAAAGACACCACTACCAACACCGAAGAAGCACTTTTGGAAATCTATAAACGTTTAAGACCGGGTGAGCCGCCTAACATAGACAGTGCGTCATCTCTTATAAACGGCATGTTTTTTGATCCTAAGCGTTATGACCTTGCAAAGGTTGGACGTTATAAGTTTGACAAAAAGCTTGCAATGGGTTCGCGTATAGCCGGACAAACTGCGGCGGACGATATTGTTGATCCGCGAACCGGAGAAATAATAGTTAACGCAAACAGCGTTATATCAAAAGAGCTTGCCGAAGCGGTTGAAAAAGCCGGTGTTAACTCACTTGACGTTTTGGTTGACGGTAAACGTATAAGAATATTGTCAAACGGCGTTGTTCACCTTGCTGAATATGTTGATTTTGACGTCAGCGATATAGAAGTGAAAAAGGTTCGCTTAAGCGTATTAAATGAAATACTTGCAGATGCGGAAGATCCTAAACAGGCCATCAAAGATAATCTGGATAAGCTCTCACCTAAACATATAACTGCCGATGATATATTGGCATCCATCAACTACCTGAACGCATTGGCATATTCTGTGGGCAAAACAGATGATATAGACCATTTGGGCAACAGACGTTTGCGTTGCGTGGGCGAGCTTTTGCAAAATCAATTCAGAATAGGTCTTTCAAGAATGGAAAGAGTTATCCGTGAAAGAATGACAATACAGGATCTGGACGTTATAACTCCGCAAACGCTTATAAATATCCGTCCTGTCGTTGCAACGATAAACGAATTTTTCGGTTCATCACAGCTGTCTCAGTTTATGGATCAGCCGAACCCGCTGGCAGAAATAACGCATAAACGACGTCTTTCAGCATTGGGTCCGGGCGGTTTGTCCAGAGAAAGAGCCGGATTTGAAGTGCGAGACGTTCATTATACTCATTACAGCCGTATGTGTCCTATAGAAACTCCTGAAGGACCTAACATCGGTCTTATAAATTCGCTTTCGGTTTACGCAAGAATTAACGAATACGGATTTATCGAAGCACCGTATCGTAAAGTTATAAAAGGCGAAGGCAGAGTTACGGATATTATTGAATATATGACAGCCGACGTAGAAGACGGTTACATTGTTGCACAGGCAAACGAGCCTGTTGACGAAAACGGCTGCTTTATTTCCAAAAAAGTTACGGCACGTTATTTAGACGAGATTCTGGAAGTGTCGGCATCGGAAGTTGACTATATTGACGTATCGCCTCAACAGTTGGTTTCTGTTGCTACGGCAATGATACCGTTCCTTGAAAACGATGACTCCACCCGTGCATTGATGGGTTCTAACATGCAGCGTCAGGCGGTGCCTCTTTTAAAGCCTGATTCTCCGGTAGTCGGCACAGGTATGGAATATCGTGCTGCAAAAGACTCGGGAGCAGCTGTTCTTGCTAAAGAAGACGGTATTGTTGAAAAGGTGTCTGCCGATGAAATTGTAATCAAAGGCAATGACGGCAGCAGACACAGATATAAACTTATTAAATTCAAACGTTCAAACCAGGGAACATGTATAAATCAAAAGCCTATTGTCGAAAGCGGTGAAGCGGTTAAAAAAGGCGACATAATTGCTGACGGTCCTGCTATAGATAACGGCGAAATCGCATTGGGCAGGAACATATTGATAGGCTTCATGACATGGGAAGGTTACAACTACGAAGATGCTATATTGATAAGCGAAAAGCTTGTTAAAGAAGATGTTTTCACATCTATCCATATAGAGGAATACGAATGTGAGTCCCGTGATACAAAGCTGGGGCCTGAAGAAATTACAAGGGACATCCCGAACGTGGGCGAAGACAGCTTGCGTGAGCTTGATGAACGAGGTATCATCCGTATAGGTGCGGAGGTGCGTGCGGGGGATATTTTGGTTGGTAAGGTAACGCCTAAAGGTGAAACCGAGCTTACAGCCGAAGAAAGATTGCTGCGTGCGATATTCGGTGAAAAGGCAAGAGAAGTGCGTGATACATCGCTCAGAGTGCCTCACGGTGAAAGCGGTATAATTGTTGACGTTAAAGTGTTCACACGTGAAAACGGCGACGAACTTTCTCCGGGCGTTAACCAGGTTGTACGTTGTTATATTGCTCAAAAGAGAAAAATCTCGGTCGGCGATAAAATGGCAGGACGACACGGTAATAAGGGTGTTATTTCCAGAGTGCTTCCTGAAGAGGATATGCCGTTCTTGCCGGACGGAACTCCGTTGCAGATAGTACTTAACCCGTTGGGCGTTCCTTCACGTATGAATATCGGTCAGGTGCTTGAAGTACATTTGGGATATGCCGCAAAAGCTCTTGGCTGGAAAATATCCACACCGGTGTTTGACGGTGCAAACGAAGCGGATATTACCGAAACGCTCAAACTTGCAGGCTTGTCCGAAGACGGCAAGACAGTGTTGTATGACGGACGTACCGGTGAGCCGTTTGATAACCGTGTAACGGTTGGTTACATGTATATATTAAAGCTTGCTCACTTGGTTGACGATAAAATTCACGCCCGTTCAACCGGTCCGTACTCACTTGTTACGCAACAGCCTTTGGGCGGTAAAGCACAGTTCGGCGGACAGAGATTCGGTGAAATGGAAGTTTGGGCACTTGAGGCTTACGGTGCGGCTTACACGCTTCAGGAAATACTTACGGTTAAGTCGGACGATATAGTAGGCCGTGTTAAAACTTATGAAGCAATAGTAAAAGGCGAAAATGTTCCGAAAGCAGGTATACCGGAATCCTTTAAGGTTCTTGTTAAAGAACTTCAGAGCCTTGCACTCGATATTAAAATCCTCGACGGTGATATGCAGGAAATCGACATTGGCAATAATGATGATGACGATTACAGCATAAAAGATAAAGACGAGTTGCTGTCTGTAATGCAAGATGTTGCGGGAGTAACGATTGACGATGAAGAAGATGCAGACGGCATGGAATTTGAAGAACTTAGCGAACAGGACGAAGATATTTTTGACGATCCTCTCGAAAGCGAAGAAGAATCGGACGGACTCGATGATATCGATATAGATAAATTAGTCCTGGATGCCGTGGGTGATGATATAATGTCGGCAGAAAAAACCAATGTGCCTGATTTGGATATATTCATCGACGAAGAATCGGACAAAGATACAGACGGTGAATAGGTAATAAGGCAGATTGTTACAGTGCGGTATATAGTTTATGAAAGGACTGGTGTATAGTGTTGGAATTTAATAGCTTTGAGGCTATAAAGATAGGTCTGGCATCACCTGAAAAAATACGTCAATGGTCGTATGGCGAAGTTAAAAAACCTGAAACAATTAACTACAGAACTTTAAAACCTGAAAGAGACGGTTTGTTCTGTGAACGTATATTTGGTCCTCAAAAGGACTGGGAATGTCATTGCGGAAAGTATAAGAAGATAAGATATAAAGGCATTATTTGTGAACGTTGCGGAGTTGAAGTTACAAAAGCAAGCGTAAGACGTGAACGTATGGGTCATATAGAGCTTGCCACTCCTGTGTCGCATATATGGTATTTCAAAGGCATACCGAGCAGAATGGGCCTTTTGCTTGACGTTTCTCCAAGACATCTGGAGAAGGTATTGTACTTTGCGTCATATATAGTAATAAAGCCGTATAAATCCGCATTTTTTGAAAAACAGATAATCAGCGAAAAAGAGTATCGCGAAGCAAAGGAAAAATACGGTGATAAATTTGTTGCCGGTATAGGTGCGGAAGCTGTTAAAGAGTTGTTGGAAAATATAGATCTTGACGAATTAAGAAACGAAATAAGAGAAGAACTTGAAACAGCACAGGGACAAAAACGCAGCAAGCTTATAAAACGTCTTGAGGTTGTGGAATCCTTCAAGCAATCCGGTAACCGTCCGGAATGGATGATACTGACGGTTATTCCGGTTATTCCTCCGGAATTGCGTCCTATGGTACAGCTTGACGGCGGACGTTTTGCAACAAGTGATTTGAATGATTTGTACCGTCGTGTTATAAACAGAAACAACCGTTTAAAGAGATTGTTGGAGCTTGGTGCACCTGATATTATCGTACGTAATGAAAAACGTATGCTTCAGGAAGCTGTTGACGCTTTGATAGACAACGGCAGACGTGGCAGAACAGTTACCGGACCGGGCAACAGAGCATTAAAGTCGTTGTCCGATATGCTTAAAGGTAAGCAGGGACGTTTCAGACAGAACCTGTTGGGTAAACGTGTTGACTATTCCGGACGTTCGGTTATAGTTGTAGGCCCTGAGCTTAAAATGTATCAATGCGGCTTGCCGAAGGAAATGGCTATAGAGCTGTTTAAACCGTTTGTTATGAAAAAACTGGTTCAAGACGGTGTGGCTCATAATATAAAGAGTGCAAAACGCATGGTTGAATGTGCAAAGCCCGAAGTTTGGGCAGTGCTTGAAGATGTCATCAGCGAGCATCCTATTCTTTTGAACCGTGCACCAACCTTGCACAGACTTGGTATACAGGCATTTGAACCTGTTTTGGTGGATGACAGAGCGTTAAAATTGCACCCATTGGTTTGTACCGCATACAACGCCGACTTCGACGGCGACCAAATGGCGGCACACGTTCCGCTGTCGCCTGAGGCACAGGCAGAAGCAAGATTTTTGATGCTTTCTACCAACAACCTGTTAAAGCCGCAGGACGGTCGTCCTGTAACCGTACCTACACAGGATATGATATTGGGAAGCTATTATCTTACCATCAAAAAGCCGAACGAGCCGGGCGAAGGTATGGTATTTTCCAGCGTTGACGAGGCTATTTTAGCATATAACACCGGCGTTATAGGTCTTCACGCTACCATTAAGGTGCGTATGTTCCGTGAAGTAGACGGCGAAATGAAGTCTAAGATAATTGAAACAACTGTCGGACGTATAATATTCAACCAAAGCATTCCTCAGGATTTGGGCTATGTTGACAGAACAAATCCGGAAACAATGTTTGACCTTGAAATCAACTTTATTGCCGAGAAAAAAGCGTTGGGCAAGATAGTTGACCGTTGTATAAGAGTACACGGTACTGCCGAAACCGCAGAAACGCTTGACAAAATTAAAAGCATGGGATATAAATTCTCCACCAGAGGTGCTATAACTATCGGTGTGTCCGATATGGAAATTCCGGAAGCTAAAAAGGATATATTGGCACAGGCGGACAAAGACGTTGATAAGATTACTGCTGAATTCAGACGCGGTTTCTTAACAGATGACGAAAGATATCAGGAAATTACACAAATCTGGACAAAAGCCAGCGATGATATCACTACGGCATTGATGGATCATCTGGACGAATTCAACCCGATATTCATGATGGCTAATTCCGGTGCCCGCGGTAGTATCACACAGATAAGACAGCTTGCCGGTATGCGTGGACTTATGTCCAACACATCGGGCCGTACAATTGAAATACCTATCCGTGCAAACTTCCGTGAAGGCTTGAACGTTTTGGAATACTTTATATCAACTCACGGTACCAGAAAAGGTCAGGCAGATACTGCACTCAGAACGGCAGACTCCGGTTACCTTACACGTCGTTTGGTTGATGTCAGCCAGGATGTTATCGTGCGTGAGCTTGACTGCGGTTGTACAGAGGGTATCTGGGTTAACGATATCAAAGACGGCAACGAAATGATTGAGCCGTTGTATGACAGAATTTTGGGCAGGGTTGCGGCAAAAGATGTGCTTGATCCTGAAACAAATAAAGTTCTTGCTCCTGCAGGTGAGCTTATCACAGACGACATTGCAAAATCAATCGTTAATGCGGGAATTACAGACGTTTGTGTACGCAGCGTATTGACATGTAACAGCCGCGTGGGTGTTTGTGCTAAATGTTACGGTGCAAACCTTGCAACAGACGAACTTGTTCAGGCAGGTGAAGCTGTTGGTATAATTGCGGCACAGTCCATAGGTGAGCCGGGTACACAGCTTACAATGCGTACGTTCCATACCGGCGGTGTTGCATCCAATGCCGATATCACACAAGGTTTGCCTCGTGTTGAAGAATTGTTTGAGGCACGTAAGCCGAAAGGTCTTGCAATAGTAACAGAAATAGGCGGTGTTGTATCAATTGTGGATTCAAAACGCCGACGTGAGGTTACTGTTACAAATAATGAAATACCGGACGCTAAAACATATGTTATTCCGTATGGCTCAAATATAAGGGTTAAAGACGGAGACGTGGTTGAAAAAGGCGATCCTATAACACAGGGTTCTATCAATCCGCACGACATACTCAGAATAAAAGGCCCGCGTGATGTTCAGATATATCTTACCAAGGAAGTTCAGCGTGTGTACAGAACACAGGGTGTTGATATCAACGATAAGCATATCGAGGTTATTGCACGTCAGATGCTGCGTAAGGTACGTGTTGAAGATAGCGGAGATACAACCTTGCTGGTTGGCTCGTTGAGCGATATATACGATATTACAGAAGCGAATAAAGCTGTTGAGCAGGAGGGCAAACGTCCTGCAACGGTATCGCCTGTGTTATTGGGTATTACAAAAGCGGCACTTGCTACAGATTCCTTCTTGTCTGCGGCATCGTTCCAGGAAACAACAAGAGTATTGACCGAAGCTGCAATCAAAGGAAAGATAGATCCGTTGTTAGGATTGAAAGAAAACGTTGTTATCGGTAAGCTTGTTCCGGCAGGTACCGGTATGAGCGTGTATAAGGACATCAACATACAGGTTGATCATCCTGAGACAGCTGATGAAACGTTTGACGACGTTGATGAAGTGCCTCAAGACGCTCTTGCTGAATAATATAATGCCTACTGAACAAATGCTTTTCCGAAAGCATTTCAATGAAATTTATCAATTTCATTGCCGAAAAAGGCTTTGTAAGCCATTTTCGGGTTCGTGATATTGATTGACCTCCTGTTTGTACCATCTGTCGGGAGATGACAGATGGTACAAAGTGCATGGTTTTAATATAAAAAACAAATAATGGCACGGCTTTTTAAAAGCCGTGCCATTTTTTAGTTAAATAAAATTCAAACCTTTATCTGACTTGTCCGTCGCCGTAAATAATGTATTTTAAAGTGGTTAATTCCTTAAGCCCCATCGGACCTCTTGCATGTATTTTTTGTGTGCTTATGCCAATTTCCGCACCGAATCCGAACTCAAATCCGTCGGTGAAACGTGTTGATGCGTTAACATATACCGCTGCCGCATCTATTTCGTTCAAAAATCTGTTTGCCTTTGCGTAATTGTTGGTAACAATAGCTTCGGAATGTTTGGTGTTGTATTTATTGATATGTGCAATAGCCTCGTCGATTCCGTCAACCACTTTAACAGCAATGATATAGTCGTTGTATTCTTTGTACCAGTCCTCTTCCGTTGCAGGAACGGCGTCTTGGTATATTTGAAGAGTTTGTTCACAACCGCGTATCTCAACATTGAGATCGGACAGTTTCTTCAACATTCCCGGCAAAAATTCCTTTGCTATGGATTTGTCTACAAGCAGGGTTTCCTCCGCATTACAAACTGACGGCCGGCTTGTTTTTGCGTTGATAACTATATTTTCAGCCATTTTAAAATCGCAGTCTCCGTCTACATACACGTGGCAGTTGCCTGTGCCGGTTTCTATTACAGGCACTGTCGCGTTTTCCACGACGCTTTTGATAAGACCTGCACCGCCTCGTGGGATTAAAACATCTATGTAATCCTTCAGACGCATAAGTTCGGTTGCTGTCTGACGGGAAGTATCTTCTATAAGGCTTATACTTCCTTCGGGCAATCCTGCGGCATATGCCGCTTTTTGCATGACGGACATAAGTGCTTTGTTTGAATTTATGGCTTCGCTTCCGCCGCGTAAGATAACGGCGTTTGATGTTTTTATGCATAAAGCGGCCGCATCTACCGTAACATTGGGACGTGCTTCGTATATAATGGCGATAACGCCGAGCGGCACACGCTTCTGACCTATCATTAACCCGTTTGGACGTTTTGTCATATATGTAACTTCGCCGATAGGGTCCTGCAAAGCTTCCACGGAACGCACACCGTCCGCCATATCCGCAATACGCTTTGCATTTACAGACAATCTGTCCAACATAGCGTCGGAGATGCCTTTTGCTTTCGCGTTTGCTATATCCTTTGCATTTTCGTTTATGAGATAGTCTGTGTTTTCCACTAATGCGTCGGCAATAGCTTTAAGCACATTGCTTTTTGTTGTTTGAGATAAATTCATCAGTTTAAAGCTTGCATTCTTTGCCGCCGTGCCTTTTTGAATCAGTTCGGTCATTTATTAAATCTCCTTTTACTTTGCTGTAAAAATTGTTCCGTGAGGCTTGCCGTCCAGCATGGTATACAACGCCTCCACGTTATTTCCGTTTGCGACTATCATGTCTATGCCTGAGCCTGTGGCAATTTCTGCTGCTGTCAGTTTTGTAATCATGCCGCCTGTACCTCGGTTCGTTACTGTGTCGCCCGCAAGCGCTTTAACGGAATCATCTATTTCTGTTATAATTTCTATGAGCTTTGCGTTTTCGTCTTTATGCGGGTCGGCGGTGTATAATCCGTCTATATCGGAGAAGATGACGAGCAGGTCAGCTTCCACAAGCTTTGCAACAATAGCGGACAGAGTATCGTTATCGCCAAACTCTATTTCATCTGTTGAAACTGTGTCGTTTTCGTTTACAACGGGGATAATACCCATTTCCAACAGCGTGTTGATAGTGTTTTTTGTGTTGATAACGCGTTTGTCTTCATCAATATCGCTTTTTGTAAGCAAAATTTGAGCAGCGGTGTTGTTGTATTCCGAAAACAGTTTGTCGTACAAATACATCAATTCACATTGCCCGACCGATGCCGCAGCCTGTTTAAAGCGTGTTTCACGCGGACGTTCCTTAAGTCCGAGTTTACCTGCACCCACACTTATAGCACCCGATGATACCAAAATCACTTCGCGGCCCTGATTGCGTATATCGGAGAGGACGCGTATCAGTTTTTCTATCTGACGTATGTTAAGCTTGCCTGTGCTGTATGTGAGACTTGATGTTCCAATCTTTACCACTATTCGTTTTGCTTCTTTAATTCTGTTATAAATCTTGTCCACTATGTACCTCCAAATATGCAACAAAAGAGCGAACATAAACACACAAAAAATGCCCGCTCTTTTGAATAATGTTTGTTAAAGCATGAAAATTCAGATCTTTAATTCTGTAAATACGATTTTATTATATTTTCAAGCAGTACGTCTCTTTCAAGCTTGCAAATTTTGCTTCTTGCGTTGTCATAGCTTGTGATATAGGTAGGGTCGCCCGACATAAGATATCCGACAATCTGACTTACGGGGTTATAGCCTTTGATTTTCAATGCCTCATATACTTCGGTCATTATTTGCCTAACCTGTTCTTCTTTATCAAAATTAAGAGTGAATTTTGTTGTTTCGTTAAAATCCATCCATAGCCACTCCTTTCAAAAGATTGACACCTATATAATAATACAAAACCAAATTCTGTTCAATACCTTTTTTTAAAACTTAATAAATTTGTAATTATCGTAACTGTGCGTTAAGATTATGTTCAAGAGATTTGAGGATCTTGTTGAACACTTTGTTAACATCATCATCTGTTAAAGTTCTGTCGGCAGAACGGAATATTGCGGCATATGCCACACTCTTTTTGCCGTCCGGTATCTGTTTGCCTTTGTATACGTCAAACAAAGACAGCGACTCCAACATCTTGCCTGATGCCTGTTTAATAACAGCTTCAATGTCCGCAACAGGAACGCTGTCATCAACCAGCATTGCAATATCACGCGATACAGCAGGAAATTTAGGAAGTTGTTTATATGATATTTTATCCGGTTTTACATTTAATAATTCATCAAAATTAATTTGAGCAACATAACACTCTTCGTTTATGCCATAGTTGTCGCAAACGTCAGGATGAATTTGCCCCACAGTACCGATGCGTTTTTTGTTTATATATATATCGGCAGTTCTGCCCGGATGATAGGTTGGATTATCGGTGCATGCGACATATTTCACTTCAATTTTGAGCTGGTCAAACACAGCATCGCACATACCTTTTATGTCATAGAAATCCATTTTACCGTATCCGCCTATGGTGATAACGTCAGTTTCGGTAGGCAGCTTGGCAGGGTCATCGCCGGGTATATATATTTTACCTATCTCAAACAATCTTGCCTGAGGCGTTCTTTGATTATAGTTTCTTACCATAACATCCATCATAGATGCAACGGTTGTTGTTCTCATAATTGAGGTGTCTTCGCCGAGCGGATTAGTAATCTGAACCGTTTTGCGGAGCGGCGATTCTTCGTCGATATTGAGTTTGTCAAAAATTACAGGGCTTGTGAAGGAGTATGTCATAATTTCATACGCACCCTGAGATGTCAATATGCTTTTTACCTTGTCCTCTGTTTGCTGAGCTTTTGTTTTTCCGCCTTGCACTGTATCGCCGGAAAGTAGCGTTGACGGAATATTGTTGTAGCCGTATATACGCACAACCTCCTCTGCAACGTCTGCCATTGATTCAACATCCGGACGGAAAGTTGGAACATACAACGTGTTTCCGTCAAGCTCAAAACCGAGTTTTGTGAGGGTGTCGGTCATAAATTCTTTTGATATGTCAGCACCGAGGAATTTATTTATTTTGTCGGGATCAAATTCTATTGCTTTAGGGGATTTAGGAGCGGCAAATTCATCTATTATTCCGCCTGCAACTTCGCCTGCACCTAATTGACACACAAGTTCGCACGCTCTTGAAAGGGCAGGGATGATATTGTTAACGTCAAGACCCTTTTCATAGCGTGAAGATGCTTCTGTTCTTAAGCCGAGTTTCTTTGCAGCTTTTCTGACGCTTACGGCGTCAAATGTTGCACATTCAAATATAACGGTTGTTGTGTCAGGCTTTACTTCAGAATTTTCGGCACCCATAACACCTGCAACAGCTATTGCACGTTCATTGTCTGCAATAACAAGCATGGACGAATCAAGCACTCTGTCCTGACTGTCGAGAGTGGTTATTTTTTCGCCGTCAGATGCCGTGCGGACATTTATACATCTGCCGTTTATATCACGCAGGTCAAAAGCGTGCATCGGCTGACCGTATTCGAGCAAAATGTAGTTTGTTATGTCAACGATATTGTTTATAGGACGCACACCGCATGCCTTTAATCTGTCGCACAGCCATTTTGGTGATGGAGCAATTTTAACGTTTTGTACCATTTTTGCAGCGTATCTGAAACATTTTTCGGTGTCCGACACCTTTACCGTAAGATATTTGTTTATGTCATCGCTGTTTTCGGTATATGTTGGTTTAGGAAGATTAAACGGTTTGTCAAAGGTTACGGCGGTTTCTCTTGCCAGACCTATAACACTGAAACAATCCGGACGGTTTGATGTTATTTCAAATTCCACAACATTTTCGTTAAGAGAAAACAAATCCTTAACATCAACGCCGAGAGGTGTGCCTTCAGGAAGGATGAGTATGCCGTGCTGCGGAACTTCAAAATCAAAGTCCGCTTCACTCATATTAAGCTCCTGATGTGAACACATCATTCCGTTTGACACTTCACCGCGTAATTTACCTTTTTTTATGGTGATATCGCCCGGAAGCTTTGCACCGTGCAGTGCAACAGGAACGATAGCTCCTTCAAAAATGTTGTCGGCACCTGTAACAATTTGCAGCTGTTCAGAGCCTGTGTCCACTTGACAAACCCACAGTGTGTCGGCATTAGGGTGTTTTACAACTGATGTTATCTTAGCTGTAACCACGTTTGATATTTCAGCACCGACTTCTTCAATGCCCTCCACTTTAGAGCCGGACATTGTCATTGCGTCGTTATATTCTTTCGGCGTTACGCCGGATATATCTGTATAGTCGTTAAACCAACTCATAGGTACTTTCATAGTAATACTCTCCTTTCCCTTAATTAAAACTGCTGCAAGAAACGCAGGTCGTTTTCATAGAATAATCTTAAATCATCAATATCGTATCTGCCCATGGTTATTCTTTCCAAGCCTAAGCCAAATGCAAAACCACTGTATATTTCAGGGTCTATACCGCAGTTGGCGAGCACTTTCGGATGCACCATTCCGGCACCTAAAATTTCTATCCAGCCTTCGTTTTTGCACACACGGCAGCCTTCGCCACCGCAAACAAAGCACGATACATCAACCTCGGCACTCGGTTCTGTGAAAGGGAAGTGATGCGGTCTTAAACGAACTCGTGCATCTTTACCGTAGAGTGCCTTCAAAAACGTTTCAAGCGTGCCTTTAAGGTCGCTCATTGTAACGCCCTTGTCCACAACCAAGCCTTCTATCTGGTGAAAAACAGGGGAGTGGGTTGCGTCAACGGCGTCGCTTCTGAACACTCTTCCCGGCGAGATGATGCGTATAGGCGGTTTTTGTTTTTCCATAACACGCACCTGCACAGGCGATGTTTGTGTTCTTAATACTATGTTGTCGTTAACATAGAAGGTATCCTGCGTGTCGCGTGCAGGGTGATGTTTTGGTATATTCAACGCTTCAAAGTTGTAGTAGTCATATTCCACATCAGGGCCTTGTGCAATGGAAAATCCCATACCGATGAATATGTCTTTAACCTCGTTCATAACCTGTGTGAGCGGATGAAGCTTGCCGTTAGGACTGATTTTGCCCGGCATGGTAACATCTATCGTCTCCGCTTTAAGGTTGTTGGCTCTTGCGGCTTTTTCAAGCGAGATTTTCTTTTCTTCTATGGATTTTTCCAAAAACTCACGCACTTTGTTTGCCAAAGCACCGATCTGCGGACGTTCCTCCGCACTTAATGAACCCATGCCTCTTAACACAGAGGTCAGTTCGCCTTTTTTGCCCAGATATTGTACTCTTATATTTTCAAGAGCTGAAATATCGGAAATTTGTTTTAAAAGTTCTTCTACTGATGTTTGTATTTGCTGCAATTTTTCTTTCATTATAAATAAAGCTCCTTTCAAAGTATTAAAAAAACTTCGTCCCCAAAAAACAAGGACGAAGTTAATATCTCCGCGGTACCACCTATATTCCGGTTTGCCAACAAACCGACACTTTAATCCGTTTAACGCACGGTAAACGTCATAACTTACACGCCGATACTGTTTTTAAAAACAAATACAGGTTTCAGCCATGCAACTCCAAAGCCGAAGGTTCAGCATATGCGAGCAAATGCAAAAGCATTTTGGAAACGCTTTCAGCCTATGACGTTTCTCTCTGTACTGCAACACACAGCCTACTGTGCTTTTTCATTGTCTTTAACAATTTTTTACAGTATATCACAAAGTATACAAAATTACAAGTGTTTTTTTGCTTTGCCTTTTTGGCGTTTAATCAAATAAAATTAAGCATTGCCATGCTTGAGGAATTATTGCCGGCAACAATTATGTGATCTATAAGCTCTATTCCCATCAACTGAAACATATTTTTAATAACTTTGGTTGTTTCAATGTCTGCCTCTGACGGAGTTAAAGTTCCGCCGGGATGATTATGTGCAATAATAACCTTTGACGCTTTGTTAAGCAATGCGGCCTCTGCAATCAGACGCGGATAAAACGGAGTTTCATCAGGCGTTCCGCTGCATATTTTGCTGATGTGCTTAACTTTGTTTTGCTTGGTCAGCGAAATCAAATAACATTCCTCATTAGTCTTTCCGGCGAAAAGGGAAATAACACATTCACGTGCTTCACGCACGGAATTTATAGTGGGAAGTTTGATAAGTTGTTCTAATTGGCAACGACGCAAAACATCGCTTATTATGCTAAGAAAAACAGCCGCTCCTTTTCCTAAGCCTTCAACGGTCTGGAGTTCTTCGGGACTTGCCTGAAACACATTGGTTAAAGTTCCGAACTTATTTAAAATAGCGTGAGCCAGACGGTTTGTGTCCTTCCTTGGAATTGCATAAAACAATAACAGCTCTAAAATCTCGTGTGGTGCAAAGGAATCCAGACCTTCTTTTTCATAGCGTTCACGTAATCTTTGTCTATGACCGTCATGCATGGAAAGCAGCTCCTTATCATTTTTGATTAATTATTTTATTTGCCTGCTGCCCGGTTTTATGAACGGGATTCCTTCTTTGCAAAGAGGGCATGCATCTGCCTCAAAAGATTCAACCTCCATGGAGATGACAGCTTCAAATCTTGTTCCAAAGTCAATCTTGCCGCCGGTTCTGTCAACTATAGAGCCGACACCGACTACCTCGCCGCCCATAGATTTAACGATTTCCAAAACTTCTTTAACAGAACCGCCTGTTGTAACAACGTCCTCAACAACAAGCACTTTTTGTCCCTTTTCGATAGTAAATCCGCGACGCAATGTCATAACGCCGTTTTCGCGTTCGGCAAATATGTTTTTTACACCCAATTGACGGCTTACTTCGTAGCTCATCTGTATTGCACCTATAGCCGGACCTATAACAACATCAACGCCGGCGTCTGCATATTTTTTTGCCAGTTCGCCGCAGAGAGCCTCGCTGTATTTGGAATTTTGGAATATTTTTGCACATTGCAAATATTTATTACTGTGTCTGCCCGATGTTAAAAGGAAGTGTCCTTCCAAAAGTACACCTGCCTCTTTCAGTATGGACAGTATCTCGTCTTTAGTCATTATATAATCCTCCATAATATTATTTTAGTTGTTCAAGAACCCAGTCATCCAGTTTGGACAAAGCATCATCTATTTTAGACGCATCTTTTCCGGCACCTTGTGCCATGTCAGGCTTTCCGCCGCCTTTACCGCCCGTTGCCGCAGCAACCTGGCTTATGAGCTTGCCTACATGTACGCCGCGTTTTGTTGCATCGGGTGTTGCCATGCCGACAAGACTTATTTTGTCGCCGGAGCCGCCTGCAAGTATTGCAACAATACTGCCGGTAGCATCTTTGCTCTTTATAACGTCGCAGATAGTTCGGAGCTCGTTGTTGTCCATCCCTTCAACGTACGATGCCAAAACGGTTACATCGCCGACTTTGCGTTTGCTTTGCATAACGTCTTTAGAGAAAATACCTGCAAGCTTTTCACGCATTTGCTCAATGCTCTTTTGTGAATTTCTTATTTCCTCAACCACGGAAACGGCACGTTGTACCAAATCGTTAGGTGTGGTTTTTAAGGTTTGTGCTATATCGCTTATGATGTTTTCTTTTGCACGCATAAGAGCCAAAACGCCCTGACCTGTAACGGCCTCTATTCTGCGTGTTCCTGCGGCGATACCTGTTTCGGAAAGTATTTTAAACAAACCTGCCTGTGCGGTGTTTTTAAGATGACAGCCTCCGCAAAATTCTATGCTGTAGTCGCCCATCTTAACAACACGTACGAAGTCGCCGTATTTTTCACCGAACAATGCTGTTGCTCCAAGCTTTTTAGCTTCGTCTATAGGCATAACCTTTATGTCGATGTCCATAGACTTTAAAATAGCGTTGTTAACCAAATCTTCAACTTTTGCAATCTGTTCTGCAGTCATTGGCTCAAAGTGTGAGAAGTCGAAACGCAAACGTTCGGGACTTACCATGGAGCCTGCCTGTGCAACGTGTGAACCCAACACTTCTCTGAGTGCTTTGTGCAAAAGGTGAGTGGAGGAGTGGTTGCGTTCGATGCTGTGGCGTTTGTCTTCGTCAACTATGAGTGTAACTTCGTCGCCTTTGTGTATTTCACCTGCGGTAACCTTGACAAAGTGCATGAACTTGCCGTCGTGAGTTTTTTTGGTGTCTGTTACCAGGCAGGTAACGCTGTCGGATTTTATTACACCAACATCGCCGACCTGTCCGCCGCTCTCGCCGTAGAACGGGGTTTTGTCGAAAATAACAATACCTTCTTCAGTTTCGGAAAGAGATGTGCACACACCGTTGCCGTTGTTTATAGAAAGCACAGTCGCATTTGCACAAAGCGTTTCATATCCGACAAATTCGGTTTTGACATTTGTGTCAAATTCTATTTGAGCATCAGCATCCCACGACGAGCCGTCTTTTCTTGACGCACGTGCTGCCTGACGCTGTTTTTCCATCTGTTCTTCAAATCCGTCTTCGTCGACGGTTATGTTGTTTTCGGCAGCAATTTCTATTGTTAAATCAATAGGGAAGCCGTATGTATCATACAGTTTAAAAGCCATTGACCCGTCAAGCGTTTTTTTGTTGTTTGCTTTAAGATCGGCTATATAATCGTTTAAAATAGCAAGACCGTTGTCGATAGTTTCGTCAAAACGTTCTTCTTCTATTTTTATAATTTTGCTTATGTAAGCCTCTTTTTCTTCCAGCTCCGGATATGCCTGTTTAGACTCATTCACAACGGTATGGGCAACTTCATGGAGGAACGGACGGTTTATATTCAGCAGCTTGCCGTGTCTTGCGGCACGTCTTAACAATCTGCGTAATACATAGCCTCTGCCTTCGTTTGACGGGATAACGCCGTCGCATATCATCATTACCGTGCTGCGTATGTGATCGGTTATGACACGGAGCGACACATCGGTTTTTTCGTCTTTTTTATATTCAACGTTTGCAATTTTGCATATGTGCATCATAATATTGCGTACGGTGTCAACCTCGAACAGGTTGTCGACGCCCTGCATTATTGCCGCAAGACGCTCAAGCCCCATACCTGTGTCTATATTCGGATGAGCAAGCTTGTTGTAGTTGCCGTTTTCGTCCTTGTCGAATTGCGTGAACACAAGGTTCCAGAATTCAACATATCTGTCGCACTCGCAGCCCAGCTTACAGTCGGGACGGCAAGCGTGTTCAACGCCGCGGTCAAAGTATATTTCGGAACACGGACCGCACGGACCTGTGCCATGCTCCCAAAAGTTGTCTTCCTTACCCATACGTACAATTCTGTCGGCAGGAACATTGAGCCTTTTGGTCCATATGTCAAAGGTTTCGTCATCATCCTGGTATATTGTAACCCACAGCTTATCCACAGGCATTTCAAGCACTTCGGTTATAAATTCCCACGCCCATGCTGTCGCTTCTATTTTAAAATAGTCGCCGAAAGAAAAGTTTCCCAGCATCTCAAAAAAAGTGCCGTGGCGTGCGGTTTTGCCAACACGTTCGATATCGGGCGTGCGTATACATTTCTGACATGTTGTAACACGTTTTCTCGGCGGCTCCTGTGCACCCGTAAAATACGGCTTGAGCGGAGCCATGCCTGAATTTATCAGTAATAAGCTGGCATCGTTTTTAGGTATCAGCGAAGCACTGCTTAACCTTAAATGTCCTTTGCTTTCAAAAAAGCTCAAAAACTTTTCGCGTATTTCGTTTAAACCCAATTTTTCCAAATCTATTCCCTCTCTTCATAAAAATAAGAAAAAATTCAATAACTACATAAAATAAATTATATAGAAGCCTTTATTGTGTGTCAATATTTTTTTGAGAATTAACGGTTATTTTGGCATTGAATCCTCTGTCTTTTGCAGCTGACTGAGTTTTTTAATAAACACTATCGAAAAAGGCACAGCAACTGCGGTTGTTAAAATATCGGATATTGCCTGTGAAATCTGAACGCCCAAAAGACCGTGTGTAAAATATAAAATCAACAGTATCGGGATAAAGAATAAGCCGTTTCTCAGCATGGATAAAAATGTTGCTATGCCGGCTTTACCCACCCCTTGGAACATCATGTTCGAGCATACCGCGGCAGGCTGAAACAACTGTCCCACAAACTGTGCGGAAAGTGCCAATGTGCCTATTTTTATAACTTCAGGATCATTGCGGAAGAGAGCTATCAGGCTTGAGGAAAATTGAAAGCCGATAATTGCCGCCGAACCGAGTAAAATTTCACCTACCGCAAAAGTGAACAGGAACGCTTTTATAACCCTGCCGTATTTCTTTGCACCGTAGTTGAAGGAGCACACCGGCTGAAAACCTTGGCCGATACCTAAAGCTGTGGCAAAGGTGAAGAAGCATATGCGATTTACTATACTCATTGCCGACACCGCAGCATCGCCGTATGCATGAGCACAGAAATTGAGCAACATGGTTGCCAGGCTGGTTGTGCCTTGTCTGACAAGAGCCGGGAAACCGGTTGTGCATATACGCCATATTGTTGACCACTTGTACGATATGTTAAAGACGGAAAGCCTTCCCGACGTTTTTTTGCGTATGAATACAGACAACAATATACAAAAGCTTGCTGCCTGCGAAATTGCCGTTGCAATTCCGGCACCGGCAGCTCCCAAATGAAACTTGCACATCAACACCCAGTCAAGGAATATGTTCAGCAACCCGCCAGAAGAAAGCCCGACCATCGAAAAAGCGGCTTTGCCCTCAAAACGCAGTACGTTGTTAAGCACGCAGCTGCTGCACATAAACGGTGCCGCAAGCAGAATAAATAACGCATAGCTTTTTGCGTGGGGAAGGATGGTAGGCGTGCTTCCCAAAAGATACATAAGCGGCTCCAAAAATATCAAACCGAATACTGTCATAACAATGCCGCACAATAACGCCAGAAAAAATCCGGTTGAGCTGTATTGTGAGGCGGTTTTAATGTCCTTTGCTCCAAGTGCACGGGAACTTATAACACCGGCACCTTGACCAAACATAAACCCGAATGCCTGTATGATTGCCATAAGGCCGAACACAACGCCTATTGCACCGGAGGCACTTGTGCCGTATGTACCTACAAAAAAGGTATCCGCCATGTTATACACACTCGTTACAAGCATGCTTATGGTTGTTGGTATGCCTAACTGAATTACCAGCCTCGGAATAGGTGTTTCCGTTAGTTTTTTATATTGCTGTGTTTTTACGTCCATATATAAATCTCTCTTTGTTAATCGTCATTTAAAAATTATTTTACCACAAATTACAAAATAAAACAACGGCAATTTTCACGTCTTTTAAGCAAAAAATTACACATTTATTGGTGAAATGTATTGCATTTGAAAAAGTTTGCAAAATATGGACATAAACAGTTGCCTTTTTGAACAAAATAATGTAAAATCGTAGTTAATGATAATACGTAAAAGAAAGGCTATGAGCGTGAATGAAGGTACTTTTATTGTCAATAAAAACCGGATTCGGACATCATAGTGCCGCACAGGCATTGTCCGATTGTTTGACGGCGAAAGGTGCACGGTGCGAAATTATAGATGCTTTTGAATATATTTTGCCGGTGCTGAGTGAATCGGTGTCTGCCGGATATTTGTTAAGCACAAAGTTCACACCGACAGTTTACGGCAAGATGTATGCATTGGCTGAAAAACATTCAAAAACATATTCGTCTAAATTTTCTATGACGGCGTTGTTCAACGAAGTGCTGTCGAAAAAGCTGATAGCGTTTATTCAGGAGTATGCCCCTGACGTTATTGTGTGTACGCACGTTTTTGCGTCGCAAATTGTAACGTATCTGAAAGAGTTTCACCATATCAATGCGGTTACAATAGGCATTGTTACGGATTTCAAGGTGCATCCGTTCTGGGAAAAAACAAATCTGGACTATTATGTTACCGCAAACGAGCAGATGTATCAGCAGATGGAGAAAAAAGGGATTGAACAGAGCAGGGTTTTGCCGTTCGGCATACCTATAAAAGGTAAATTTTCACATTCGGTGTCAAAACAGGAGGCACGGTCTGTGCTTAATATAGACGACAGGCGGACTATACTGTTTGTTATGGGGTCGATGGGATACGGCAACATGGTAAAATATCTTTTTAAAGTAGATCACTTAAATTACGACCTTCAGATTATATGTGTTTGCGGACGCAACGAAAAATTGAAAAAATCAATAGACAAAAGGAAATGGAATAAGAAAATATATAACTACGGTTTTGTGGATAATATCGACATTATGATGGACGCCGCAGACTGTATTGTAACAAAACCGGGCGGTTTGACAACGTCGGAGGCACTGGCAAAAAAACTGCCGCTGATACTTATGAATCCTATCCCGGGGCAGGAGGACAGAAACGTTGAGTTTTTGGTGAATAACGGTGCGGCTATGCTTGTTACAAAAACCTATCCGTTGGACGAGGCTGTGTATCAGATGTTTTCAAACGACTGGCGGCTTAAATTGCTATCCGAATGTGTTGAAAAGATAGGCAAACCTGACTCGGCACAGAATTTGTGTGATTTTATATTGCAAATAAAGAATGATGACACTGTCTGACACAGACATTGTCTGATACATTAGATTGTTTTTTTGAAAAAGATTTGAAAGATGTTTTATGTAATACGAAAGGAAGCGAAAAATATGGGAAATGACGTTAAACAGTTTATGGATTGTTTTGAGACCACTCCGCTTGTCGGCAAGCTTTCAAATGAATGTTGGGGCGTGGCTACAGTCGGAACAAGAGACCAGGACAACGGTCTGGAGGACAAGCTTATAGGTACAGACGCAGAGGGTATGCGTTATTGTTATTGGGACGGAGCGATATTAAAGGATGATGAAAGCGGCAAATATTATATGTTTGCAAGCCGCTGGGATCAGAATTTGGGCCATAGAGGCTGGGGACGTTCAAAGGCTATATACTCTGTCAGCGATAATCTTTACGGGCCGTATGAGGATAAAGGTCTTGTGTATCCGAATATATGCGAAGGTGCGGGGCATAATGTCTGCCCGTTCAGACTGCACGAAGGCGAGACGTATAACGGAAAGCCTATGAAATACGGTATGGTTCTGAGCGACACGGCAAGAAGTATGAGGGGTGCTATTCTTGTAACCGACAAGCTGGGCGGCGAATGGAATTTTACAGGCATAATGTCGGTGGAACAGGATAGGTTTGCACTGTCGAACATAGGCATAATTCCAACTCCCGACGGAAAGTATCTTGCCTATGACAGGTACGGCAATATTGCCGTTGCCGACAAGATCACCGGCTCATGGGAGACAAAAAACGAAAGGCTTTTCAGCAAGATGGAATATCTGGCAGGATACGGCGATGTTGAAGATCCTGTAATTTGGTATTCCGGCGGTTTGTTCCACTGTGTGGTTAACCGTTGGGATGCAAGAAGAGCATATTACATGACGTCAAAAAACGGCATAGACGATTGGAAGATACACGGCGGTATCGCATATATACCCGAAGGCGATATTATCAATTATGCCGACGGAACGGTGAACCGTTGGTATAAGTGGGAGCGTCCGAATGCATATATCGAAAACGGTGAAGTGAAGGCAATCACCTTTGCGGTTATAGATATTCCCAAAGAGGAAGAAAAGGGGAATGACAACCACGGCAGCAAGATAATTGTCATTCCGTTCAATAACGATAAATTGAAAAAACTCGATGAAAGCATATACAACGGTTAATTTTACAACGTTTTTTTGCAAAAAATAACCGTAAAATAAAATGCTTGACAAATATAGCCATTATTGGTATAATCATTGTTGCTATGTTATTTTAGTACAGTTGTGCGTAAGGGCTTCGGCATGGCATAACTGAGCAAGGTTGCTATTATTTTAATGGAGAGTGAAACGGTATTATGTTGTCAGACCTAAAAAGCAGCCCCGTCTATGTCGGCATAAAGCAATCCGTGCGTGCTTTGGAGCATGACAGAGTGTCTAAGGCTTTTATAGCGTCGGATGCCGACGAAAAACTTACTCAACCTGTTAAAAATCTTTGCGACGAACGCGGCGTAACAGTCGAATATATAGGCAGTATGCACGAACTCGGAAAAGCCTGTGGAATAGATATAGGAGCGGCTGTTGCGGTTGTTTTAAAAGGTTAATTTGTTTTGCTATTTATACATTTTTATAAATAGAGTGCTTTTTTGCACATTATATATTCAAGGAGGTGAACCACGATATGCCAACGTTTAATCAATTGGTGAGAAAAGGTAGATCAACTTTTGAAAAGAAATCAACAGCTCCTGCTTTGCAGAAAACTTTGAATTCTTTGAATAAGAAAACTACCACAGTATACTCTCCGCAAAAGAGAGGCGTTTGTACGGCTGTCAGAACAGCTACACCTAAAAAGCCTAACTCGGCACTTCGAAAAATTGCCAGAGTTCGTCTTACAAACGGTATAGAAGTTACAGCATACATTCCCGGTGTTGGTCATAACCTGCAGGAACACAGCGTTGTTATGATCAGAGGCGGCAGAGTTAAAGACCTTCCTGGTACACGTTACCATATCATCCGCGGCACATTGGATGCTCAGGGCGTTAACGGACGTAATCAGGCAAGATCCAAATACGGTGCTAAAAAGCCTAAGGCTGCAGCATCAAAGTAATATCACAATAATTGGTGCGGCATATCGGGTTTTATATAGAATTTGTAGTGTCTGCACTGACAGTGTTGAAAAAGTAATACTGAGTACCTGTGATTATTTTTATTAATCATACAAGGAGGGAAGAAGAGTGCCAAGAAAAGGTTTTATTGCAAAAAGAGAAATACTGGCTGACCCTATTTACAACAGCGTTGTTGTTACAAAGCTTATCAATAACATAATGTTAGACGGTAAAAAGGGTGTGGCACAACAGATAGTTTACGGTGCATTTGACATCGTTGCCGAAAAGACAGGTAAGGATGCGGTTGAGGTGTTTAACGCTGCGTTAGACAATATCATGCCTGTACTTGAAGTTAAAGCACGCCGTGTCGGCGGTGCAACATATCAGGTTCCTATGGAAGTTCGTCCTGAAAGACGTCAGACATTGGGACTCAGATGGCTCACATTATATGCAAGACAAAGAAACGAAAGAACAATGAAAGAGCGTCTTGCCGGTGAGCTCATGGACGCTGCAAACTCAACAGGTGCAGCTGTTAAAAAGAAAGAAGATACACATAAAATGGCAGAGGCAAACAAAGCGTTTGCACACTACAGATGGTAGTCGGCTGTTTGTCAAAGCAAGATGCGTGTCGCGTTTATGGTTTCATAAATGGCGGCAGAGTATTTTATGTATCAAACACAAAATTTTATCATGCCCTGTCAGATGGGCGTTATTCCATTATTAATGGAAAGGAGGAAACAATATTATGCCAAGAGCTTTTTCGTTAGAGAAAACAAGAAATATTGGTATAATGGCTCATATAGATGCCGGTAAAACAACTACTACTGAACGTATATTGTTTTATACAGGCCGTGTTCACAAAATAGGTGAAACCCATGAGGGTGCAGCTACTATGGACTGGATGGTGCAGGAGCAGGAACGTGGTATAACAATCACATCCGCAGCAACAACAGCTCAGTGGAAGGGCCACAGAATTAATATAATAGACACTCCGGGACACGTTGACTTCACAGTTGAAGTTGAGCGTTCGTTGAGAGTTTTGGACGGAAGCGTTACCGTTTTCTGTGCAAAAGGCGGAGTTGAGCCACAGTCGGAAACTGTTTGGCGTCAGGCTGATAAATACAGAGTTCCGCGTATGGCTTATGTAAATAAGATGGACATTATGGGTGCGGATTTTTATAATGTTGTAGCCATGATGAAAGACAGATTACATTGTAATGCTGTTCCTTTGCAGCTTCCTATAGGTTCGGAGGATTCATTCTGCGGAATCATAGATCTTATTCGAATGAAATCTGAAATATATCACGATGATTTGGGTAAGGATTATTCCGAAGAAGAAATTCCTGAAGATATGAAGGAAAAGGCTGAAGAATACAGAATAGCAATGATCGAAGCTATTGCTGACGTTGATGAAGATATTGCAATGAAATATCTTGAAGACGAAGAAATAACCGAAGATGAAATCAAAAAGGCTATCCGTAAGGCAACTTGCGACGTTAAATTAGTGCCGGTACTTTGCGGTACATCATACAGAAACAAGGGCGTTCAGCTTTTGTTGGATGCTATTGTTGAGTATATGCCGTCTCCGTTGGATATTCCTGCAATCAAGGGTGTTAACCCTGATACAGATGAGGAAGAAGAGCGTCCGGCAGACGACAATGCACCGTTCAGTGCGTTGGCATTTAAGATCGCAACAGACCCGTTTGTTGGTAAGCTTTGCTTCTTCAGAGTTTATTCCGGTACTTTGAACGCAGGTTCAAGCGTGTTGAATTCAACAAAGAATAACAAAGAACGTATCGGACGTATATTGCAGATGCATGCTAACCACAGAGAAGATATAGACATCGTATACAGCGGTGATATAGCTGCTGCAGTTGGTTTGAAAAACACCACTACGGGTGATTCGCTTTGTGATGAAAACCATCCTGTAATTCTGGAGAGCATGGAATTCCCTGAACCGGTTATCCGTGTTGCTATTGAGCCTAAAACAAAGGCAGGCCAGGAAAAAATGGGCATAGCTTTGGCTAAGCTTGCAGAAGAAGATCCAACATTTAAAACTTATACAGATGAAGAAACAGGTCAGACTATCATAGCCGGCATGGGTGAATTGCATCTGGAAATTATTGTTGACCGTCTTTTGAGAGAGTTTAAGGTTGAAGCTAATGTTGGTAACCCACAGGTTTCCTACAGAGAAGCTATCAGAAAGCCTGTTAATATCGAGCATAAGTATGCACGTCAGTCCGGTGGTAAAGGTCAGTACGGACACGTATTGCTCAAGATGGAGCCGTTGGAACCGGGCAAAGGTTACGAATTTGTTAACGAAATCGTCGGCGGTGCTATTCCTAAGGAATATATTCCTGCTGTCGATGCCGGTATACAGGGTGCAATGCAGAACGGTGTTCTTGCAGGTTACAATGTTGTTGATGTAAGAGTTACTCTTTACGATGGTTCATACCATGAGGTTGACTCATCTGAAATGGCATTTAAAATAGCAGCATCTATGGCTTTCAAAGAAGGTATGCGT
This sequence comes from uncultured Clostridia bacterium, assembly GCA_905233855.1. GTDB lineage: Bacteria > Bacillota > Clostridia > UBA1381 > CAJOGA01 > CAJOGA01. Next base: position 15,647 of record CAJOGA010000002.1, on the reverse strand, counting down.
AAGGCGGACCCTGTTTTGAAAGAACCTATCATGCAGGTTGACGTTATCGTTCCTGAAGAATACATGGGCGATGTTATGGGCGACTTGAATTCACGCCGCGGACAGATCCTCGGTATGGAAGCAAGAGCAGGTGCACAAGCTATATCAGCACACGTACCTCTCGGCGAAATGTTTGGTTACGCTACTGAGTTAAGATCCAGAACACAGGGTCGCGGTCAGTACACTATGCAGCCAAGCCACTACGCAGAAGTGCCTAAGAGTATTCAGGAACAAATTATCAATTCGAGAGCTAAAAAGGAAGATTAATTTAGCTTTTTGGTAAAAAAACTATTGCATTTTTTGGTAATTAATTATACAATAAGAACAAACATAAAATATTTCTATTGAGGGAGGAATTTAATAATGGCTAAGGCAAAATATGAAAGAACAAAACCACACGTTAATATCGGCACAATTGGTCACGTTGACCATGGTAAGACATCTCTTACAGCAGCAATCACAAAAGTATTATCTTTTAAAGGTGCTGCAACATACGAAGCTTACGATATGATCGATAAAGCTCCGGAAGAAAGAGAAAGAGGTATCACAATCTCTACTGCACACGTTGAGTACGAAACAGACACACGTCACTACGCACACGTTGACTGCCCGGGGCATGCTGACTACGTTAAAAACATGATCACCGGTGCTGCTCAGATGGACGGTGCTATCCTTGTTATAGCTGCATCTGACGGTCCTATGGCTCAAACAAGAGAGCACATCTTGCTTTCTCGTCAGGTTGGCGTTCCTTACATCGTTGTTTTCCTTAACAAAGCTGACCAGGTTGACGATCCTGAACTTATCGAACTCGTTGAAATGGAAGTTCGTGATTTGTTGAACGAATACGATTTCCCTGGAGATGATACTCCTATCATCATCGGTTCTGCTCTTAAAGCTCTTGAATCTGATTCTACAGATATCAATGCTCCTGAGTACAAATGTATCCTTGATCTTATGGATGCTGTTGACAGCTACATCCCAACTCCTGAAAGAAAGAGCGATCAGCCTTTCTTGATGCCTGTTGAAGACGTATTCAGCATCACAGGCCGTGGTACTGTTGCTACAGGTAGAGTTGAAAGAGGTACACTTAACATGTCTGACGAAGTTGAAATCGTTGGTTTGACAACTGAAACAAGAAAAGTTGTTGTAACAGGTATAGAAATGTTCAGAAAACTTCTTGATCAGGCTGAAGCAGGCGACAACATCGGTGCTCTTCTCCGTGGTGTTCAGAGAAACGAAATTGAAAGAGGTCAGGTTTTAGCTAAACCGGGCACAATCAATCCTCATACAAAGTTTAAAGGCGAAGTTTACGTTCTTACCAAAGAAGAAGGTGGACGTCATACACCGTTCTTTAACAACTACAGACCTCAGTTCTATTTCAGAACAACAGACGTTACAGGCGTTATCAGCCTTCCTGAAGGCACAGAAATGTGTATGCCTGGCGATAACATCACAATGAGCGTTGAACTTATCACTCCTATAGCTATCGAAGAAGGACTTCGTTTTGCTATCCGTGAAGGCGGCAGAACAGTTGGTTCCGGCGTTGTTACAGCTATTGAAGCGTAATTTTAAACTGAAGATTTGTAAAACAATCTGATAAAAACGTATCGTACAATTTGTGCGATACGTTTTTTTTGTGTAAAAAAAATACTTCCGATATTAATATGCAGCTATTGAAAAAACAGAGTTGATGTGATATACTGTGAAATGTTGCTGAAAACAGTTAAAGGGAGATTGATGTATTATGAAATTAGGTATAGTCGGGTTGCCAAATGTCGGTAAATCCACTTTGTTTAATGCTATAACTCAGGCAGGTGCGGAATCTGCCAATTATCCGTTTTGCACAATAGAACCTAACGTCGGTGTTGTTGCGGTGCCGGACGAACGTCTGGATAAGCTGGCACAGATGTATAACCCCGAAAAAATAACCCCTGCCATTATCGAATTTGTGGATATTGCAGGACTGGTACGGGGTGCAAGCAGGGGAGAGGGCTTGGGCAACAAATTTTTGTCTCACATACGTGAGGTTGATGCAATAGTCCATGTGGTAAGATGCTTTGAAGACGAAAACATCACACATGTTGACGGCAGCATAGACCCTGTACGTGACATAGAAACAATTAACTATGAACTCATATTTGCCGATATTGATATGATCGACAAACGTATAGACAAAACGAAAAAAGCCATGAAGGGCGACAAAACTTTGGCAACCGAGCTTGCACTTTTAGAAAGAATAAAAGCCACATTAGAGAGCGGCAAACCTGCCCGTAGTCTTGACTTTACCGATGATGAAGGCAGAATTGTGAAAGAGATTGCATTGCTCACTTTAAAACCTGTTTTATATGCGGCAAATGTTGCGGAGGATGATTTTGTAAACGGTATAGAAAATAATTCTTTCGTAAGCAAAGTAAAAGAGCTTGCCGATGCGGAAAAGGCGGAGCTTATGCCTATATCAGCCAAGATAGAGGAAGAAATATCCGCTCTTGATGCTGATGAAAAGAAAATGTTCCTTAACGATTTGGGGATTAACGAATCAGGTTTGGACAGGCTTGTTAAGGCAAGCTATAAACTGCTTGGTCTCATAAGCTATCTTACAGCAGGAACGCCTGAGGTTCGTGCGTGGACAATCACTCAAGGCACAAAAGCACCGCAGGCGGCAGGAAAGATACACAGTGATTTTGAACGCGGATTTATCCGTGCTGAGGTTGTTGCATATGACGACCTGATGGAATGCGGTTCAATGGCGGCAGCGAAGGAGAAAGGTCTTGTCCGTTCAGAGGGTAAGGAGTATGTTATGCAGGACGGCGACATCGTGTTGTTCAGATTTAATGTATAAAAACAGCAAATAAAACTTAATGTTTTTTGCTTTATCAAAAAAACAGTATTGACAAAAACGTATAAACGGTGTTATAGTCTTTAAAAATGATATTGAAAGGAACTACCAAAATGGCAGCAGTTTTAAATTTTGCATTATATTTTGCCTTTATAGCTTGTGTCTTTTATTATGCACAGGTTTATTGGCGTGCAAAATTCAAAGCTTTGTCTGTCTGTAATTAGTTTTTAGTTCGGAAAATATATTGTTTTTCAAATTATTAAGCTGGTATCATGCGACAAAGCGTGATACCGGCTTTTTTACATTATTTTAAAACAGAAAGGAATTAAATTATCATGATTGTAGTATTACATCCAAACGCATCGGAAGAAAAGGTTAAGGAGCTTCACACGTGGCTTGAAAGTTATAATGTAAAAATTGCCCCTATAAACGGCGTACACAAAAGCGTATTCGGTCTTATAGGCGATACATCCAAAATTGATATTAATGCCATCAGAGCATATGATATTGTCGACACTGTAACCAGAGTTCAGGAGCCTTACAAAAACGCTAACAGAAAAATGCATCCGGAAGACACGGTAATTGACGTTAACGGTATAAAAATCGGCGGAGGAAACTTTGCCGTTATAGCCGGGCCTTGCTCGGTTGAGTCGGAGCATCAGATAATAGAGGTTGCACAGCGTGTTAAGGCGGCGGGAGCTAATTTTTTAAGAGGCGGTGCGTTCAAGCCAAGGACATCACCGTACACTTTCCAAGGCCTGCGTGCAGAGGGTATAGAATTGCTTCTTGAAGCAAAAAAAGTAACCGGCTTACCGATCGTTACAGAGATAATGTCGCTTTCACATTTGGATTTGTTTGCTGACGTGGACGTTATACAGGTTGGGGCAAGAAATATGCAAAACTTTGAATTGCTGAAAGAGTTGGGACATTGCAAAAAGCCTATCCTTTTGAAACGCGGTTTGGCAAACACAATAGAGGAATTACTGATGAGTGCAGAATATATCACGGCAGGAGGTAACACAAATATCATTTTGTGCGAACGAGGCATACGCACCTTTGAGCCGACCACAAGAAATACTTTGGATATTTCTGCGGTGCCTATTTTGAAAAAGCTTTCACATTTTCCTGTTATTGTTGACCCGTCGCACGCATCGGGTATTACATGGTTGGTTGAGCCGTTGTCTAAATCCGCTATTGCCGCAGGATGCGACGGTCTCATAATAGAGGTGCATGACAATCCTAAAGCTGCCTTGTCCGACGGTGCACAGTCGCTCAATCCGGATGAGTTCGACGGCGTAATGAGCAGCCTTAAAAAATATATTCAGGCTGAAAATAAAGTTATGTAGGAGTGTCTTTTTTTGAACGAATATAATTGTACCGTAAATGATATAGATGCAAAGATCAGCGAGCTTATGGATATGCGTTTTAAATGTTTGAAAGCTGAATCGGTACAGGGTAAAGCGTCAAGCTCTTTGCTGAACATTCTTAAAAACGCAAAAAACAATAATTTTTATTCATCCGACAACAGCAATATCAGAATTGCGTGTCAGGGAGTGAACGGTGCATTTTCTTCCATGGCGTGTGATAAGTTGTTTCCCAAAGCCAAAAGCATAATGTTCTGCAAGGATTTTGACAGCGTGTTTGACGCTGTTGAGAACGGCAGTGTGGATGCGGGCGTTATTCCCATAGAAAATTCCACATCGGGGTCTGTTATAGGCGTGTATAACCTTATGCGAAAGCACCACTTTTTCATTTCCAGAGCGGTTTTGATTGATATACGTCATTGTCTGCTTGCAAAAAACAATGTCGATATATATAAAATCACGGATATATACTCACACGAACAGGCTTTGTCGCAATGCGGAGATTTTCTTGCACAATATCCGCATATCAACATACATCCGTATTCCAATACCGCTGCCGCCGCACGTATGGTTGCGGAAAGTGATGATAATATTGCCGCGATAGCATCGGAAAAATGTGCAGATCTTTACGGCTTGAATATTTTGGAAAAGGATATACAAAACACTACCACAAACCGAACTGTTTTTGTGTGTATAACAAAACAGGTGTATATAGATAAAAAAGCCGACAGAATAAGCGTTTGCCTGACATTGCCGCATAAAATGGGTTCACTTTCCGAATTGCTTAATATGTTTTATATTGCAAAATTGAATTTGTTGAAGATAGAATCTCGTCCGCTGCCGGACAAAGATTTTGAGTTTTTGTTTTATTTTGATTTTGCCGGAAACATAGAAGATGAAAAAACCGTGAGCCTGCTTTTATATCTTAACGATACGCTTGAATATTTTGAATTTTTGGGCAATTATTATTGTGAATAAATAAAAAAAACACAGGATTTCCTGCCAAAACAAGAGATCCTGTGTTTTTTTTATTCGCATAAGAATTATCTGTAATCCGCAAACGGATCGTCAATAGTTATTCTGCCTTCACACATGTCTTTAAGACCGCTGTATAAATCAACTTTTCCGTCCGGACGCATAACGTAACCGGAGGTGAAAGCAACATCGCTTAAGTTGTTTGTATTAGGCTTGAAGTCCGAGTCGTTGTCGGTATAACAGCTTCTTGTGCCTATAACCTTTTTATCTATGATTTTGCGTGTTTCTATGTCCATAACATAAGACATATTAACATAATGAACAACCCCGGCAGGCTTGTGATAGGCCTGATGTCCTATAATGCCGATTTTGCCGCTTCTAAGATAATAGCATTGGTTGCAGCCGCCGTATTCGCCTGCTTCAACAGCGTCTATTAAAGGAGCGTTTTGCATGTTTTCGGCGGTTAATTCGTTGAGGTCTTTTATGATTGTAAAACCGACTCTTCCGTTAGGACGTGTAAACACGCCTATATTGCCGTTCTCCAATTCAACAAGACGGACGTCCTTCATGCGGTTGGGAGCACTTGCGAACAAATACAAGTCATTCAAATCTGTGCCGCGATAAAAACATGATTTATATGTCGACAGCTTACCGCCGTCATATTCAACTTGTGTTCCGCCAAGGACAAGAGTTTCACCTATGAAGGCAATAAACGGATCTTCCAGATAATTATAAATCATTGAATCCTTAACAACGGTGAATTTGTCTTTTTCGGTTTCTTCAAACAAGCGTACATGAGATCTTGCCCATTCGTTTCTTCTTTCAACTCTGCCGTAAATATACGTTTTGTTGTCTTTTTTAAACGGTATTGAGCAGTTGTAAACGTCAAATCCATCAACGCCTGAAAAGCTTAATAATGCTTTATCGTATACTTTTATTTCTCCGGCTTCTATTACTTTTGTACTTGCCATGAAATTTTATCCTCCTTGAATATACTGACGGCGAGATTATAACACACTTTAAAATAATTTTACAACACTTCTGCTAAAATTATTTTAATTGTTTTAAACTATTCTTTATCATCACAGCATGGGTCGGGCTTTTTTGCGGGAGGCGGAGCATCGGGAGCAGGTGATGTATTGTCGCCCAGACCTGTTGTTTCGGCAAACATAACGTTGTTTTTAACCATATTGACTGTATCTGTAGGCACAATGATTTTTGCTGCTTTTCCGTTTGACATTGCAATGAGCGATTCATACTTTTTAAGCTCCAGCACAGCTGCGTCAACATTTGCTTTCTTCAAGGCTTCCAAGCCGTCTGCCTCGGCCTTTTTCTGAAGATATATTGCACGTGATTCACCTTCCGCTCTTGCAATGCGTGCGTCTCTTTCACCTTCTGCGGCAAGAATCATAGCCTGTTTGTCGCCTTCTGCACGGGTTATTGCGGCGGCTTTGTGTCCTTCAGCCTGGAGCATGGTTTCGCGGCGTTCGCGTTCTGCTTTCATCTGTTTTTCCATGGCATTTTGGATTTCCTTAGGCGGAATAATGTTTTTAAGCTCCACTCTGTTAACCTTGATACCCCATTTGTCTGTGGCTTCGTCAAGGATAGTTGTCATTTTTGCGTTTATGGTATCACGCGATGTAAGCGTTCCGTCCAATTCCAGCTCGCCGACCAGGTTACGCAGCGTTGTTGCGGCAAGATTTGCCAATGCGGAAATAGGGCTTACGGCACCGTACGCAAACAGTTTAGAATCGTATATTGCATAGTATATAACGGTGTCTATCTGCATGGTAACGTTATCTTTTGTTATTACAGGTTGGGGAGGGGAGTCCAAAACCTGTTCTTTAAGAGTAACCTTCTTTGAAATTTTTTCAAACAGCGGAATTTTAACGTGTAATCCGGCTGACCAGGTTTTTTTGTATTTACCCAAAAATTCTATAACATACTCATGTGCCTGAGGCACAATTTTGATGTTGCAAAGCACTACTACAACTATAAACAGTGCCAAAAAAGGAAGAAAAACTTGCATAAAAACATCTCCTTCAGATAATCATTATTATATTATTAATTATACAACGGTGAGGATAATTTAGTCAAGACTTACATGCATAAAAAGCGTGTCGGTAAATCCGGCACGCCAGACAGACTGCAAAAAATAAAAAGTTTTTTGGTGGAGGATTTTTGCCGTCTGAATATTATATGTTTTTAACCTTGATTGTATACTCTACGCCCCAATCAAATTCCTTTTGCACCATGTGAGTTTTCAAGCCGTTGTTTTTCATTATCTCAAGAGCCTGACGGATAGTGTTTGTGAATATGCGAATATCCTTTATAACGGCACCGGGAATGTTTACATACGGTTTTGGCTTATATTCCTGTTTTATTCCGTCAATTAAAGCTTTTGTCTGTTCGACATTTAAATGCTTGGTGCATATTTGGTTTATAACGTCGATTTGTAAAAATTCGTTTTCCAAAGCAAGCAATGCTTTGGCGTGTTTTTCGGTCAAGGCGTTTTCGCATACCAAATCACGCACTTTATCGCTTAAATTCAGCAATTCTAATTTGTTTTCAACCTCTGACGGGGTTTTGCCCAAACGCTTGCCCAACTCCTTCGCGGATATATCGTATCGACTCATAAGGCTTGAATACCCTTGTGCTTCTTCAAAAAAACACAATTCCTCACATTGCAGATTTTCAAGCAGCGAAAACAAAGCTGTTTTGTTGTCGTTTGCATCGATTAAAATACAAGGTATGGTTGTCATACCTGCCAATTTTGATGCTCTTAGCCTGCGTTCGCCCGATACCAGTTCAAACAATTCACCGTCTTTTCGTACGGTTATCGGTTGGAACACACCGTATTGCTTTATGGACAATGCTAAAGCACACAATGCATCATTGTTGAAACTTTTACGTAGTCCGTATGGATTTGGGCGTATAAGGCTTATATCTATATCATATATTTTATGCTCGTTGTTATTGAAGATGGTTTTAAATGCAGTAAACATATTACTTTCTCCGTTTGGGGGATTTTGCCCGACGGTTTTTGTGTGGGGGAAAGCCGTCGGGCAAGTGTGTGGGATAAGATGTTCGGAAAGCGTATCAAATAAAAAAGGGACACGCTTTACATTTACAATAATACCATAATTTACCATATTGTAAAGAAAAAGCGTTCCCTATAAAATGTCCTGATTTTATTTATTTTTATTTAATTTATGGGCGTTTTGGTCGGTGCAGGAGCTTTTCTGGGATATTGTGTCGGTGTATGTCGGTCTTTTTTTATCACGACAATTTTGTGCGACAAATCCGAAAAAGGAATCTGAACGCTGACAACCTTCTCTAAGCGTCCGCCCAATGTTTGGATTGCGTTTGACGCCTTTGAAAGCTCTTCGTCTGCCATCGGCCCTTTCAAAGCCATAAACACACCGCCGACTTTTACAAAAGGCAGGCAAAGCTCGGCAAGAGAGCTCATGTTTGCCACGGCTCTGGACACTGCAACATCAAAGCTTTCACGGAATTTTTTGTCGTGTCCGGCATCTTCCGCTCTGCTGTGTACGCACTCGGTATCGGTAAGCGACAGTTCATCAATAACAGTTTTTAAAAAGTTAATACGTTTATTCAGGCTGTCAAGCAGAGTGAGTTTTATACCGCTGCTTGCTATCTTCATAGGCAAGCCGGGAAATCCTGCACCTGTGCCGACGTCTATCACGCTTGCGTCGGACGGTATATATCCGGTGGTAAGCGGGGTGAAGCTGTCTAAAAAATGCTTTGTTGCAATTTCCTCGGGAGAGGTTATGGCTGTAAGATTGATTTTTTCGTTCCATGCAAGCAGTAAAGACGAGTATTGTTTAACCATATCCAGTTGAGATGAGGATATGTCAATATTCATTTTTCCCGAGCCGTTGAGCAATATATCGTCAAAAATCATATTAAAAACCTTTCTTGTTTTTTGTTTTATTTTACAACAATATCACTCCAAACGCAATATCTTTAATAAAATCAGTTTTTTCGATAAAATCTGTCAATAAAACTTGTATTTTGCTTTATGTTGTGATAAAATTTTAACATTATATAAAAAACCGATATAAAACGGCAGATTGGAGATAATAAAATGGATATCAGATTAATGCATCCGGCAGACCAGCTGGTTACAATAATGGACAGAATTTATCACTACGGTATGACAACGACATCCGGCGGAAACCTGTCTATTAAAGACGATAACGGAGATATTTGGATAACTCCGAGCGGCATTGACAAGGGTACTTTAACTCACGACGATATTATGTGCGTAAAGGCAGACGGAACGGTTATAGGACCGCATAAACCGTCCATAGAGCTTCCGTTCCATATGGATGTGTATAAGAGAAGACCTGATGTGCGTGCGATATTACATGCGCATCCGCCGACACTTGTTGCCTTTTCCATCGTCAGAAAAATTCCCGACACATCGCTCATCCCTAATGCAAATATCATTTGCGGAAAGATTGAGTATGCACCGTATGATTTACCGGGTAGCTTGCAGCTTGGAGAGAAAATAGCTGATGTTTTTGCAAAAGGAATAAACACGGTTATGATGGAAAATCACGGCGTTGTTTTGGCACAGAAAGACTTGTTTTCCGCATTTATGGCGTTTGAAACATTGGAATTTTGTGCACGTTTGCAGATCAATGCCATAAAAATCGGCACTCCTCGGGGGTTGTCAAATCGTCATATAGAAATATCAAAGCTAAAAAATAATGCACATCTTGAAGAGTTTACCGTTGAAAGCTATTCAAGTGCTGAACGCGATGCCAGAAATAAGATTTGTGAATTTATTCACCGTTCTTATGACCAACAGCTTTTCACAGCAACACAGGGCACATTCTCAGAGAGAATCGATGGCAACAATTTTATCATAACTCCATACGGAGTTGACAGAAAATACATAGAGCCTAAAGACTTGGTAAGAATTGAAAACGGCAAAAAAGAGGCAGGGAAGGACCCGAGCAGATCGGTGCTTTTGCATAAGTATATATATGAAACGCATCCTGACATAAACTCTATTATCATCGCGCATCCGCCGTACATCATGGCGTTTGCGGTAACCGATGCAACGTTTGATTCAAGACTTATACCTGAAAGCTATATTGCTTTGAGAGATGTCGGAGAGTTGCCGTTTGGTTCAAGCTTTATGCAGCCGGAGCTTACCGCAAAGGAGCTTTCAACAAAAACACCCGTGGTTTTGGTCGAAAACGACTGTATAATTGCACTGGGTAATTCGCTTGTCAACGCTTTTGACAGACTTGAAGTGTTGGAGTACAGTGCAAAGGCTATAATAGAAGCCAAAGACCTTGGCGAAATTGTTATGATAAATGATGAAGAGATAGAAGAAATCAATGTTGCATTTAAATTGAATTAATAGTGAATTCTGCAATATTAAGTGTATATATTCAATCTATTAAAAGAAAAAAGGAGGAGCTTTTATGAAAGAAATTTCAAGAGGTTTAACAGCAGTTTTATTGGTATTTACGATGATATTTTCTTTTACAGGTTGTGGAGAAATAAATAAGGCCGAGAAAACGGTAAACGGTTTGTTTGCGTCGCTGAAGCAGGCTGATTTGGAAAAGATATCCGAATATATGAACGTGGCTGATTTGATGAATGCCGGCGATGAAGAAGACTCATTTATATCAAACCCTGAAACGTTTATGCAAAGTATGTTCAAACAACTGGATTATAAAATAGTTTCATCGGAAAAGATAGACAACTCTACGGTTGAAGTTACTGTTGATATTACGAATATCGATATGAAACCTGTTTTTACAGATTTTTTTGCACGCGCAATACAGTATGCATTCTCTTCAAGCTTGAGTTCTGCCCAACAACCGACAGAAGAAGAAACAAGCCAAAAGATGGAAGAAATGTTTATAGAGAGTGTTACCAAACCGAATCTTGCGACGGTAACAAACACAGCTGTTATTACAGTTGTTAAAGGTGAAGACAAGGTTTGGAATATAGAATCGGATGATGATTTCTTAAATGCTCTGTTAGGCGGAATGTATGACGCTATACAGACAATTCAACTCAAAACAGCTTTAGCAGCATTGAATAAATGATGCTGTTGCCGTATAGAACATTAAAAAGATTAAAGATTAATTTCCTTGTTCGGTAGATTATCAGTTCAAAAATAAAAACACCCTTAATATTTAGTAATGAGAAAGTATTAAGGGTGTTTTTATGTGTTTGTTTAAAATAATATAGCAGGCTGTGTAGCGCTACGATGCAAAATCCGTTTTTTATTCGCATCAGTTTTTTTCTTTTTTCGGAAGCTGTACCACCACGATAGCGGCAAACATCAGAACACAGCCCAGTATTTCGGCGGGCGTCATTGCCTCGTTAAGCAAAATCCAGCCGGCAAGTGCGGCAAACACCGACTCTAAGCTCATAATAATAGACGCCGGCGTCGGTTCGGTGTATTGCTGACCGATTATCTGCAGGGTGTATGCCGTGCCGCAGCTCATTATGCCCGAATACAAAATCGGAACTGTGCAGACGCGTATCATGCTCCAGTCGGGTTTTTCAAACAAAAACATCAATATAAGATTAATGCTTCCTGCCACAAAAAACTGCAAACAGGCAAGCTTTACCCCGTCCACATCGCCGGACAGACGGTCGATGACAAGAATATGAAAGGCAAAAATCACGGCACAAATAAGTGTTAAAAGGTCTCCTTTGTTCAAAGAAAGGTCTCCGCCGTGTATCGACAGCAGATACATTCCGGCAACGCCTACCGCAATGCCCAAAACTGTAAGTGCTCTGAGCTTTTTGCCGATAAACAGACCTATTATCGGAACAAAAATCATATACATTGCGGTGATGAACCCGCTTTTCCCCGATGTTGTATAAACCATTCCCCATGTTTGAATGGTGCTGGCAAGACAAAGCAACACACCGCATACCGCTCCGCCCGTTATCAGAAGCTTTTTATCGCTCTTTTTGCTCTTGAGTGTTTTATCTCTGAAAATAATAAACGGCACAAGCACGATTGCACCAAGTATGGTACGCAGTCCGTTGAAGGTGTTGGGCTTGATATATTCCATTCCTACTCGTTGAGATACAAAAGAGATTCCCCAAATCACAGCCGTGAGCAACAGAATAAGATTCCCTTTCAGTGTGTTTTTTTTCATGTGTCTCCTCCTAAAGCAAACATACGGAAACGGCTTTTTGACCTCGTATGTTTCCGATAATTCTATTATACGAAATCATCAATCTGAAAACAACAAATTTCCGCCTTTTTAATTTTAAAAATTACACAAAATAAATTGACAAATCCAAACAAAATATGATATAATTTAACAAATTTTTGTTTTTTTGGAGGGATTTGGCGTTGAAAAAGAAACTTTTGGCTATAATATCATTGGTTCTTCTGTTCGTTGGCGTGCCGCTTGTATGTATGGCCGCTGAGGCAGAAGAAGCTGCATCGTGGTTCTATCAGAGTGCTTGGTCGCTTTTACCGCCGGTTATTGCGATTGTGCTGGCACTTATCACTAAAGAAGTTTATTTTTCGCTTTTTATCGGAATTCTTACAGGCGGACTTCTTTATGCAAACTTCAGCTTTGAAGGAACAATAAACACCATTTTTACCGGTGCCATGATGGAAAAGCTTTCCGACCCGTGGAATGTTGGCATTTTGATTTTCCTGGTAATTCTTGGCATTATTGTCGCACTGATGAATAAGTCGGGCGGAAGTGCGGCTTATGGACGTTGGGCATCCAATCGCATTAAATCAAAAAAAGGTGCGTTGCTTTCAACCTTTGCTTTGGGTGTGCTGATTTTTGTCGACGACTATTTTAACTGTCTGACAGTCGGCAGCGTTATGCGTCCCGTTACCGATAAATTCAAAATCTCAAGAGCAAAACTCGCTTATATTATAGATGCCACCGCGGCACCTGTTTGTATTATCGCCCCTATTTCTTCTTGGGCAGCAGCCGTAACAGGCATTGTTGAAGGCTACGACGGCTTGGATTTGTTTATCCGTGCAATACCGTATAACTTTTACGCATTGCTGACATTGGTAACTATCATCACCATGGTTGTGTTGAAAATGGATTTTGGCCCTATGGCTAAAAACGAACAAAACGCAGAAAACGGCGATTTGTTCAGCACCGACGACCGTACGTTTGCAAGCGAAGAAGTTGAAGAAAGCTCTTCAAAAGGAAAGATTATAGACTTGATTCTCCCGGTAATCGTATTAATTATCTCCTGCATCGGCGGTATGGTATACACCGGCGGATTTTTCAGCGGCGAAGCCGGTTTCATAGAAGCATTTGCTGACTGCGATGCCTCTGTGGGTCTTGTATGGGGTTCGTTTATCGCTCTCGTGTTCACGTTCTTGCTCTACATTCCACGCCGCGTAATTACATTCAAAGATTTTTCAAAATGTGTGGTTAAAGGCTTTAACGCCATGGTTCCCGCAATTTTAATACTCACCTTTGCCTGGACGCTCAGCGGCATCACATCTATGCTGGGTGCGGATGCCTTTGTTGCAGGTCTTGTGGATAAGAGTGCTGCCGGTCTTCAGTTCTTCCTGCCGGCTATTGTGTTCCTTGTTGCTCTGGGCTTGGCATTTGCCACAGGCACATCCTGGGGCACATTCGGAATCCTGCTTCCTATCGTTGTTGCGGTATTCCCGGCTTCAAGCGAAATGTTGATAATTGTAATCTCCGCGTGTCTGGCAGGTGCCGTTTGCGGCGACCATATCTCGCCTATTTCCGATACAACAATTATGGCGTCCACAGGTGCACAGTGTAACCATATCATCCATGTGTCCACACAAATACCTTACGCACTTTTGGTTGCCGGTGTTTCGACGGTTTCCTACATCATCGCTGCATTTGTTCAGAATGTATGGATTACACTTCCGCTGGCTATAGTGCTTATGATTGGCGTATTGCTTCTTATGAAGCTTTATATTTCAAAAAAAGCTAATCAGTAAAATCAAAATAAGTTACTAACTTACGGCACGGATTTTATCCGTGCCGTTTATTTTTCATATGCAACGCCGGCTATTGACTTTTTTTCATATGCTGTTTATTATATTGTTAAAAACACGTCGGCACCGGTGCGTCGGGTATTTTTAAATTCTGCGTGCCGTTGTCTCCGATATACTTCATTTGAACAAGAAGGAAATCAAGATGAAAAAGCAACTGATTTTTTGTATTACAACGGTCATCATATGGGCAACCCTGGCTCCTGTGGTTAAAAGTCTTCTGACAGAGATACCGAACCTGGAGGCTTTATCGGTCAGCAGCTTTTTTGCGTTTGCGTTTTTGCTCATAATCAATATCATTTCGGGACATATCAAGGTTATTCGCAGCTATACATGCGGTCAGCTTGTCAAGATGGCAGGTCTTGGATTTATAGGCTTGTTCCTGTACTCGGCTCTGTACTATCAGGGACTGGCATGGATCGGGGCACAGGATGCGTGTATTTTGAATTATCTTTGGCCGATTATGCTGGTTGTTTTTTCCGTCATCATATTGAAAGAAAAAATGACGCTGAAGAAAGGGCTGGCAATGATATGTTCATTTATAGGGATTATCATACTTTCTCTGGGTATGGAAGGCGGACAAAGTGCAAACAAAACCGGCGGCATCATATGCTGTGTTCTTGCCGCAGCTTGCTACGGTCTGTTCTCTGTGCTTAACAAAAAAGCGGATTACGATCAAAACATAACAATGACGGTTATATGGCTGACTGTTGCCGTATGTGCCGCTTTGTCGGGAGCGATGCTGGAAAGCTGGGTGCCCGTCAGCGGCATACAGTTGATAGGACTTCTCTGGCTCGGTATTTTTGTTGACGCCGTCGCATATTTATTGTGGGCATTGGCATTAAAAGGCAGCGAAAACACCGCGTCAATTGCAAATCTCGCCTATTTGACGCCGTTTTTGTCCGTCATCTTTCGGCGAAAAAATACATCTGCAATCGGTAGCGGCACTTTTGTTTATCGTTGGAGGAATAGCCGTACAAAGTATAGGTGCAAGACACGGAAAATAAGGTTGAATTTCGTCAAAACAAAATTGACGGCTTGTTTCGGAAAACTTAATAAATTATTTCGGCTTTGAATGTATAACCAAAAACCTCTTTTGCTCTCATTAACAAAAGAGGTTTTATTATTTCATATACCGTATGTTTTGGTAATAGGGTCTTCAAACAACGGAATGTGCGGTGGGAAAAATGTTAATGCTGACAAAGTTAACGCAATTAAAAGTAAAAATGTTACCGCTGTTTTCGGTGATTTGCAATTCAGACGGTTGTTTTTTAAAAGCTTTGTTTCCGTTATGTATACAATTGCCGCCGTTACATAAAACATAAGAATATTGATCCAATCGGGAACTGCTCCGAATATACCGATTATGGTATAATAAAGCACAGGTATGAGCAATACGCCCAAG
>CAJOGA010000001.1 GCA_905233855.1 uncultured Clostridia bacterium | reverse complement strand
AGTAGATTCATTTTTCAATATTGTTGAAAGCGGTGTTGCACCAACGCCACCAACTTTAGCAATAGCTGTCTGACCTGCTTCTATACCTGCTGCAGGAACATCGAAAGAATATGTATCTCCATCAGCTGCTTTCTGGTCGATATACAAAATATCCGAATCGCTTGTATAAGATTCAGAACCAGGTTTTAATACCATGATTGTTACCTGTTTACCGTTCAAACCTTCTACTTCACCGGAAACAACAAACTTACTGTTTGTTTCATCGAAAGTAGCAGAAATGTCTTCTGCCTCTGCCATGCAAACAATTGACAAAGATGTCAAAAGCATGGCAAATACAGTTGCGATTGCAACTACCGCTTTGATTGTTCTTGTTCCAACCATTTTTTTCATTTTTAGTCTCTCCTCTTTCTTTTATTTTTTTGGCATAACAAGATGTTCGCACACACATACGATAACGCATTAACCATTGATATACCTTTTATGCTACTATTATACATGCATTTAACTCAAAATGCAATGATATTTATTAAATTTATTGTTGTCAATATGACACAAAACATTAATTCTTTTTTGTTCAAGATACATAATACACATTTTCCATATTCAACTTTATGCACAATTATTACATGTGTAAACCACATTTAATTCAATATTTTCAACAAAAATTTTCGTATAAATACAAAAAACGGTTTTCAACCCGTTTTCCGGGCTGAAAACCGTTTATAACCATTGTTATTAATCACCAAAAGAGATGCCTATATTTTTAGCAACTTTTACAAATTCACAGGAAGGATCGACATTTTTGTTATTGCCGATTACATCTTCAAGAGGCACATATGACATCTTATTGTTTATCAACGCAACCATCTGACCGTATATGCCGTCCATCAACAAATCCACTGCCGCACAGCCGTATCTTGTTGACAAAATTCTGTCATAACTGCTTGGTGTGCCGCCTCTTTGGATATGTCCCAGAGTTGTCGCCCTTGCTTCAAGTCCGACAAGTTCCTCCAATTCCTCGGCAACCTTTTGTCCCACACCACCGAGACGGATCGGATCCGGACTGTTTTCTATAACTTTCAGCACAACCATTTCGCCTGTTACGGATTTAGCTCCTTCAGCAACTACTACTATGCTGAAATCCTTTCCTTTTTTACGGCGTTCTTTAAGCTTTTCGGCAACTTTATTTATATCATAAGGTATTTCAGGAATCAATATTGCGTCCGCACCGCCTGCTATACCCGCTGCCAAAGCTATCCAACCTGCGTATCTGCCCATAACTTCAAGCACCATTATTCTGTCGTGCGACGCTGCTGTGGTGTGAAGTCGGTCTATTGCTTCGGAAGCAATTCCGACAGCCGTATCAAAACCAAAGGTATAATCGGTTATTGCAAGGTCATTGTCTATCGTTTTAGGCACGCCTACAACTTTAACGCCTTTTCTTGCATAGTCGCGGGCACTTGTCAGTGTTCCGTCTCCGCCGATGATGACCATTGCATCTATACCATTATCTTTAAGGTTTTTAACTGCAACATCCGACACATCTTTATATACTGTTTTACCGTTTTCTTCAAACGGATATTTGAATAAATTATCCTTGTTTGAACTGTGCAGGATTGTTCCGCCCAAGTGCAGAATTCCCGACGTGTTTTCTTCGGTAAGAGGCATAAAATCCGCATGATACAAGCCCTTGTATCCGCTCTTTATACCAACAACCTCGAGATTGTATTTTGTGATTGCGGTTTTGACAACCGCTCTTATTACCGCATTAAGACCCGGACAATCACCGCCGGCTGTCATAACGGCTATTTTTTTAATTTCGCTCATATCTCATTCCCCATATCACTATAATGTTTTAAAATAATCAGCAACTTTTGATATTATATAGTAAACGTTTACATTTTTCAAGCAAAATTTCACTATATATAATTTTTAGCAAAAATACACAAAAACCGATATTTTTACGTATAAATATTACTCAATATTAGTCTTTTCTGCGTCCGGATCTTCTATCCCCAACAATTTGGCTCCGTTATCCCAAAGAATTTTTTCCTTATCGGCATCGCTGAGCGGAAGTTTATCAAACAGTTCCAATTCCTGTTCATGGTACATCAACGGAAAATCCGTACCGAAAAGAAATTTGTCCACACCGTGTTTTTCTATTATCTTCATCGCCAACCCATAATCTATATTTGACAGCGAACTTGAAGTATCCATATACAAATCCCGTCCTGCAAGCACCTCGTACGATTCTTCCCAATCGCTGTATCCGCCGAAATGTGCGGCAATCACACGCATCTTAGGATATCTGTCCATCAGATTTGCCAATCTGTGCGGTTTGGAGGCTGTGGTGTTTTCATCGCCGACGTGGAACAGTATCGGCAAATCCAAATCTATAATCTTTTCGTATATCGGGAACATTTTCGGATCGTCTATATCAAAATTCTGAAAGTCAGGATGCAGTTTTATGCCTCTTAAACCCATGCTTTTAATGCGTTCGAGTTCCTTTTCAAAATCCGGATATGCATAGTGAATAGTTCCAAAGCCGTATATATTTTTATATTTAGTAACGGTTTCATGCACATAGCTGTTCACCTTCTCCACCTGCGATGCTGTTGTCGCCGTTGAATGGACGACCATAGCCGTGATTTTCTGTCTTCTTGCACTTGCAAGCAGATCCTCAAATTTACCGTTCGATGCCAGTGGCAAGCCGTAGTATTCATGCAAATTTTTAGCCGCCTTTTCCGCTATATTATCCGGAAACAGATGTGCATGAAAATCCAACACCTTTCTCATTTTGTAAATTTTACCTCCAATCATTACAAGCTGTCTTTTCTGTAATTAAACCATTTGTTCTATCGCCGGAGTGAATCCGAGCTGCTGTTTCAACGATTCATACTCTTCTTGCGACTCTTTATTGCACTTACCTGTGTAACTTGCCATTATCATTATATTTTTCGGAGTTTCAAGAGGTGATATATATTCCTTGACACTGACTTTATATCCGACGCTTTCAAGATACAACGCCCTCAAACCGTCGGTTAAAGTGTCTGCCAAACGTGCTTTTAATATACCGTATTTCATTATGGAATCAAACGGCTTGTAGGAATAGTGTCTGAGCATATATTTATGGCAACACGGAACCGCAACTATAAGCTTTGCGTTGGTGCGTATGCCTATGCCAAGTGCCATATCTGTTGCGGTATCGCACGCATGCAGCGATATTACAATATCCGCCTGCAATTTTGGCTCATAGGTTTTTAAATCCGCCTTTATGAATTCCATGTTTGTATAGTTTAATTTTTCAGCAATCGCTTCAGACGCTTTTATAACCGCTTCGGAATAGTCTATACACACAAATCTGCACGGCTTTTTAAGAACATCTCTCAAATAAAAATTAAGCACAAACGAAAGATACGATTTTCCGCACGCACAGTCCATAACAATAATTTCTCTGCCATCTTCAAAACCTGCAAGTTCTTTTTGGATAAGTTCTATAAAATAGTCTATCTGATTATATTTTCTTATCTTATCA
Organism: uncultured Clostridia bacterium; assembly: GCA_905233855.1. Taxonomy (GTDB): domain Bacteria; phylum Bacillota; class Clostridia; order UBA1381; family CAJOGA01; genus CAJOGA01. Next base: position 43,291 of record CAJOGA010000001.1, on the reverse strand, counting down.
TTTTTTATCTTGCCGTTTTGAGCCAGAATACCAATCTCTTCAAGCAGTTCCTTTGCCGCAACAGGATTGACGATATATTGTCTGTCTGTCGGCTGAGCGACATTTTCGTCCGGTGAACTATCGGTCTGAGAAAATTTTACGTTTTTATCAGATGCGTCGATAACAAGCTTTGCACCGCGTTCGTTGTATGTTATCAGCACCGAATCGTAGTTTGATGAATTGTTCTTCAAAAACTCCGTAAACCCATCGGGTGATATGACGTTTTTTATGCCTTGGTATGACAGCGTGAGTTCACCGTTTTCACTCTTAACGTTTCCGCTGAAATTTTTAGTGCCGGATTTATACAGTATATTGATGTTGATGAAATACGCTTTGTTTTCTTCCATTCTGGAAACCAGTCCCGATGCGAACAAACAAAGCTTAGACACTGTATTTTTGTTCATCTTGCAATCAAATCCTTTTTAATGCCTATGTCCTTTCTGAAATGTTTATCCTTAAAATCAATCTTGCTTACAGCATCATACGCTTTTTTGATTGCTTTATCCAAATCCCCGTCAACAGCAGTTACGCCCAGCACACGTCCTCCTGCGGTACAATACACGCCGCCCTGCAATTTTGTCCCGGCATGATACACTTTAACATCCGGTATCTTTTCCGCTTCTTCAATACCTGTTATAGGATAACCTGTCTGATACTTTGTAGGATACCCTCCCGATGCCATAACCACGCATACAGCGGCATTGTCGCCCCAGACAACATCAACGTCTGCCAGCTTTTCGTCAACCACCGCGTTGATGATTTCAAGCAAATCACTTTCCAAACGCGACAGCACAACCTGTGTTTCGGGATCGCCGAACCTCGCATTATACTCTATCACCTTAACGCCTTTTTCTGTGGACATAAGTCCGAAAAAGATTACGCCTTTGAAGGTTCTGCCTTCTGCGTTAAGTGCGTTCATTGTAGGCACAAATATATTGTCCATACACTCTTTTTCAAGCTCTTTTGTGTATATACGGCTTGGCGAAAAAGTTCCCATGCCGCCTGTGTTCAGACCTTCGTCATTATCAAACGCACGCTTATGATCCTGTGCCGACACCATTGGCACTATTGTTTTGCCGTCCGTAAAGGTTAAAACGGAAATTTCGGGTCCTGTTAAAAATTCTTCGATAACAACTCTGTTGCCCGAATCGCCGAACACCTTCTTTTCCATTATGTCATCTATGGCATTGGCGGCTGTTTCATAGTCGTTTGCAATAATAACGCCCTTACCCAGTGCCAGTCCTTCCGCCTTTATAACGGTCGGATATGTATTTTGCTGTTTTATATATTCCAAAGCTTTAACACTGTCGTCAAACACTTCGTAGCCTGCGGTAGGTATGTTATATTTTTTCATCAATTCCTTTGAATATACCTTACTGCCCTCTATAATTGCAGCAGCTTTATCAGGGCCAAACACCCTCAATCCGGCATTTTTAAATGCATCTGCAATACCCATTACCAACGGGTCGTCCGGCCCTACTATGGTAAGGTCTATTTCCTTTTCAGAAGCAAATTTAACAAGAGCGTCAATGTCTGTCGCTTTAATCGGCACACACTCTGCCACCTCGCTGATACCGGCATTGCCCGGTGCTGCGTACAGTTTTGTTAAAAGAGGTGATTTGCTTACCTTATACGCTATTGTGTGTTCCCTTCCGCCGCCGCCAACTATTAATACCTTCATAATCTATTTCCTCTCTGTGGTCAAAAGTTTAACATTAATGATGGAACAGTCTTACCTTTGTGAATGCCATTGCCATATTGTACTTATTACAGGTTTCGATAACGTTGTCATCACGGATAGAACCGCCCGGCTGTGCTATGTATTTAACACCGCTCTTATTTGCACGTTCTATATTGTCGCCGAACGGGAAGAATGCATCGGAGCCAAGGGCAACGTCCGTCATGGTGTCGAGCCATGCACGTTTTTCCTCTCTTGTGAACACTTCAGGCTTTTCAGTAAAGAAGTTTTCCCATACACCGTCCTGCAAAACGTCCATATAATCGTCGGAAATATACACATCTATTGTGTTGTCTCTGTCCGCACGGCGGATATCGGTTTTAAACGGCAAATTGAGCACCTTCGCGTTCTGTCTCAGATACCAGTTATCAGCCTTATTTCCTGCCAATCTTGTACAATGTACTCTGGACTGCTGACCTGCTCCTATACCGATAGCCTGTCCGTCCTTGACATAGCAAACAGAGTTGGACTGTGTATATTTTAATGTGATAAGCGAGATAAGCAAATCGCGTTTTGCATTATCCGGGATATTTTTATTATCGGTTACGATTTCTTTTAGCAAATCGTTGTCTATTTTTATTTCGTTTCTGCCCTGTTCAAACGTTATGCCGAAAACGTCCTTATGCTCGACAGGAGCAGGTTTGTATGACGGGTCGATTTTTATAACATTGTATCCGCCCTTACGTTTGCCCTTCAACACCTCTAATGCTTCGGCGGAATATCCGGGTGCGATAACGCCGTCCGACACTTCCCTTGCTATAAGACGTGCGGTTTGAACATCACATTCGTCCGACAAAGCGATAAAATCGCCGTATGACGACATTCTGTCCGCTCCTCTTGCTCTTGCATAGGCGTTTGCAAGCGGCGAAAGCTCCAGATCGTCGACAAAATATATCTTTTTCAAAACGTCAGACATAGGACTGTAAACCGCAGCTCCCGCAGGACTTACATGCTTGAAAGACGCCGCCGCCGGAAGACCTGTTGCCTCTTTAAGCTCTTTAACAAGCTGCCAGCTGTTTAAAGCATCCAAAAAGTTGATATAACCCGGTTTGCCGTTTAATATTTCCAAAGGAAGCTCACCTTCGCTCATAAATATCTTTGAAGGCTTTTGATTAGGGTTACATCCGTATTTTAATTCAATTTCTTTTGCCATGATAAATCATAACCTTTCTGTCATTATTTATTTTTATTAACTATACGCGTTTGAACTTCGCCGGTTTTAATGTTTATGTATCTTGTGAAAAGTGAAACTTTATTATCGGCATTAAGGCTGTCCCATATACATTTTGTAAATGTGTCGATATCGCCTTCTATTTTAACAAGCTCCGGCTCGCCTTCAAACGACGGTATAGGATTGCCGTCGGTTTTATATGTGTGTATGAAATGTCCCTGACCGGAAAGCGGTGCAGTGTATTCATAAAAATAACGTCTTACGGATGCCGGATTGCCCTCCGCACTTTTCAATATAGAAAGCTTATAGTCAAAACCGCTTAAAACGCCGGATATTCTCGGTGTGTAGTTAGGTTCGTCCGGCTCAAATTCACGTGTTCTTAAAGCGTCTTCAAAGGTTTTGCCCTTTTGCATAAAGTCGTATATTGTATCGGTCTGATCGCCGTTTGTAACAATAGTGCAACCGTTTAACACCCTTACAGGAGCGTATATAATAAGTGAAGGATCCTTCATTTTGCTCTCGTCAAACGCTTTTGTTTTAATGCCATCTCCGTCTTCTGTAAACACACGGTTACGGCTGTTTTCACTTCTGCCCATTATAAAATACGCTATAACGGCACAATCACCATTGCGTCCCAATATAATTCCGCGTCCCGGATAGGAATTGTTTTTAAGTTCTTTGCTTATATCTGATATTTGCATATTTATTTCCCCTTTTGTTTATATTTGTCCGCTGCATATCATTTCAACAGCTTTTGGAAGAATTTTCCATTCAGCCTCCTCCATAACACGTTTTTGCAACGTTTGCGGAGTATCGCCGTCTTGAATTTCAACGGCTTTCTGCAAAATTATCTTTCCGCCGTCAGGTATTTCGTTCACAAAATGCACTGTTGCACCGGTAACTTTAACACCGTATTCCAAAGCAGCTTCATGCACCTTTAAACCGTAAAAGCCCTTTCCGCAAAAGCTTGGAATAAGCGACGGATGAATGTTTATTATTTTATTCGGATATTCTTTTATCAGATCTGTGCCGACAACCGACAAAAATCCTGCCATGACAATAAGCTCCACATTCATGCTTTTCATATGGTCAGCTATTGCTTTGTCAAACAATGCAGGCTCGTCATAGTCTTTGCGGCGGATAACAACCGAATTAATGCCGCGTTTTGCGGCACGCTCGAGTGCATACACTCCGTCCTTGCTTGAAACGACCGTAACAACCTTGCCGCTCTTAATAATACCGCTGTCGCACGCATCAAGTATAGCCTGCAGATTAGTACCGCCGCCGGATACCAAAACACCTATATTCAAGATATAGCCACTCCTTCGCTTCCCTTTTCAACTGTACCTATGATATACGCTTTTTCACCGTTTGCCTGTATACATTCAACGGCTTTTTGTGCCTTTTCCTTATCAACCGCAACAACCATGCCGATACCCATGTTAAAGGTGTTGTACATATCTCTTTCGGCAATGTTTCCGCGTTTTTGAATAAGGTTAAATATAGGTAGAATATCCCATGTGCCTTTGTTTATATTTGCCTGAAGATTATCCGGCAACATTCTCGGTATATTTTCTATAAATCCGCCGCCTGTGATGTGCGATACTGTGTTTATGCCGACTTTATCTATCAAATCAAGCAATACTTTAACGTATATTTTGGTTGGAGTTAAAAGTTCTTCGCCAAGGGTTTTGTCAAGCTCTGCCGGTCTTTCCTTAAGCAATTCCTTTGCATTTTCTCCGCCAAGGTTAAACACTTTTCTTACAAGCGAGTAACCGTTACTGTGTATACCGCTGGACGCTATACCCACAAGCACATCGCCTGCTTTTGCACGGCTTGCATCGGTCATTTCATCTTTTTCCGCTATTCCGACAGCAAAACCGGCAAGGTCATATTCGTCTACAGGATAAAAGCCCGGCATTTCAGCCGTCTCTCCGCCGACAAGACTTGCTCCGGCAAGAATGCATCCGTCAGCAACGCCTTTAACGATATTTGCTATCTTTTCGGGATAGTTTTTTCCCACAGCAAGATAGTCCAAAAAGATAAGCGGTTTTGCACCCGAACAAACTATGTCGTTCACGCACATTGCAACGCAGTCCTGACCTATTGTGTCATGCTTATCCATCAAAAACGCAATCTTAAGCTTTGTTCCGACGCCGTCTGTGCCCGAAACCAAAACAGGTTTCTTATAACCCTGAGGCAATTCAAACAATCCGCCAAAACCGCCTATTGAACCTATAACTCCTTCTGTAAAGGTTTTCTGAACATGTTCCTTCATTAATCTTACCGCTTCATAGCCTGCCTCAACATCTACGCCTGCCGCTTTATAACTGTTATTCACAATCATTCCTCCAATCTTCTGTGCTTTTTATTGTTCTTCTGTTATTTCTATAGGATATTTGCCTGTAAAGCAACCTTCACACCAATTACAGTCGGTTCCTGCCATAACATCCTTCAGATTTTCAATCGGCAGAAAGCCCAAACTGTCCGCTCCGAATTTTTTACACATCTCGTCAACAGTGTAGTTACATGCCATAAGGTCTTTTCTGGACGGTATGTCTGTGCCGAAGAAGCATCTCCACAAAAATTCAGGCGAGCTTATACGCATATGCACCTCTTTTGCCCCTGCCTTCTTGAGCATGTGCACCAGTTTTGCACAGGTTGTGCCTCTTACGATAGAGTCGTCTACCATGACAACACGTTTACCCTCTATACTGCTTCTTAAAACGTTGAGCTTTATGTCCACACTTTCAACACGCTGATGCTGTGTAGGCTGGATAAAGGTTCTGCCTATATATCTGTTCTTTATAAGTCCTTCGCCATACGGTATGCCGGATTCCTCGGCATATCCCAATGCGGCATTCAATCCCGAATCAGGCACACCGATAACAATATCGGCATCCACCGGATGTGCTTTTGCAAGACATCTTCCTGCGGCTTTCCTTGACTCATACACGCTTCTGCCTTCTATCACGCTGTCGGGACGTGCAAAGTATATATATTCAAACACGCATATTGACGCTTTGTTTTTAACATTGTCTCTGATGCTCTTTACGCCGTCTTCGCTTACAACAACAATTTCACCCGGCTCTATATCACGCACAAAGTCGGCACCGATGGCATTTAACGCACAGGTTTCCGATGCGAACACGTGTGAATTTCTTATCTTGCCCATAGACAGCGGTCTTATACCGTGAGGATCTCTTACCGCAATAAGCTTTTTAGGGCTCATTATAACCATGGAATAAGCGCCGTCCAGCTTTGGTATTACCTTTGTTATTGCCTCCTCAACACTTTTGCTGCCCAGACGTTCCCTTGCTATCATATATGTGATAAGCTCGGCGTCGCTGGAGGTTTGGAATATTGCACCCTGCTGTTCCAAATCCGCTCTGAGCTGTTGTGCGTTTAAAATACTTCCGTTATACGCAATGGTCAATGTGCCTTTAACGTATTTCGACACCAACGGCTGTGCATTTTCCCTTGACGATTCGCTCGCCTTGCAATAACGCACATGTCCTACAGCCATGTTGCCTTTGAGATAATTCAATATTACTTCGTTAAACACATCAGGCACAACACCCTTGTCCTTATGCTGGAGTATAGTACCGTCGCTGTTTACAGCAATACCGCTGCTTTCCTGACCGCGGTGTTGGAGAGCAAAAAGAGCACAGTAGGTAAGATGCGCGACATCTAAATTGTCATTGTCATAGATAGCAAAAACTCCGCACTCTTCCTTTAATTTTGTTTTCTCCGCATAGTTACACATATTCAATCCTCCATATGATAAAAATACAAATTACAGCTGTGCAGCTTCTTGTTTTATTTTTTCATTTTTAGCCTCAACCTCTGATCTCATATCCTGTTTAAATTCCTTGAGCATAGGTTTTATGTAGTCATATTTGAGCGACAGTATCTGTGCCGCCAAAATTCCCGCATTATCCGCTCCGTCTATTGCAACTGTTGCAACCGGTATGCCTTTCGGCATCTGAACGACTGACAAAAGCGAATCCAAACCGTCCATGGTAGATGATTTGATAGGTATCCCTATAACCGGAACAGTTGTGAACGCCGCAAGTACTCCGGCAAGATGTGCCGCTTTACCTGCAGCCGCTATAATAACCTCTATGCCGTTTTCTTCTGCCGATTTTGCAAACTTTTCCGCATTCTCCGGCGTTCTGTGTGCCGATATAACGTTAACGTCCGGCTCTATTTCAAATTTTTTCAGCATTTTTATACACGGCTTTAAAGTATTGAAATCCGAATCGCTCCCCATAATAATTGCCACTTTAGGTTTTGACATACATTATTCCATCCTTTCAGAACATATTTATTTTAATTAATGTTTTTTACAAAATTTTACCGGAAAACCTCAACAGCTATTTTTAATACACAATACGTTTAACGTGTATATTGATACTGTTGACATTTATTGCAGTCAGCTCCTCTGCAACCTCTTTTATTACCTGCTTTGCCTTCGTCATGGTAGTCGGGATATGTATACCGAACTTGACGGTAACATCCATATACAGCTTTACTCCCGTCTCCACCGGTTCAACAACAACACCGGTTACCTTCACTATACCGTTTATCTTTTTGGCCTCATGCTGACATATGGTTACAAGCACCTGGTCGCTTATGGAAAACCCGCCCATATAACTGAAGGTAGGTCTTACGACGGACTTATTTGTTTCAACTATATCGCCCCAGCGTTTGCCGGTCATAAACTGTTTGAAGGAGTCTATAAAATAGCCGGAAAAGTCCTTTTTTATTTCGAATGTTGGCACAGGAATAACATGTTTACCCGATTCTTTCCGAATCTGCCTTGCCTTAGAAATATCATCAGGAGTGGCAAATTCTTCAATTCTGTAAATATGCTCCACCTGCCCGGCTCCGATTTTATCCGCTATTTCATACACCATGGAGTCTGAAGTGCCTATTATCATCAATTTTTGAAAATTGTTTTTCTTGATTGCCGCTCTCACCTGTCTGGCATGCTCGGCATCGGTGAATATTGCACGGCGGATAGATGCTATCTTTGTCGGCTCTTTTTTTGCCGAAACACCTGCTACTATTTTGTCCGACGATATTAACAACCCGTCATCTATAAACGCATCCGCACCTATTTTTTTTGCAACGGCCGTAGCAATATGACTCTTGCCCGTACCGCTTTTGCCAACAAACGCAACTGTGGTCATAACAATTCATCACCTTTCAAACGGTAACATGAATAATTAATTCTCCTGACTGTTTTTCTTAATGTTGTATGACAATGTCATAAGGCTGTCGGTAAGATGGACATTTTCAATCTGAACATCGTCATTGCCCTTGAGTTCTATATACGAAAAGTTCCACAGGCCCTTTATTCCCAAGCTTATAAGCTTGTTTGCAACGTCTTTGACATTGTCTCTCGGCACGGTTATTATGCCTATGTCAACACGGTTTTCCGCAACAAATTTATCAAGCTCGTCCGCATGCATAACGGTTATATTGTTTATTTTTTTACCTATGATACGTTCGTCAATATCAAAAATGCCCACAAGCTTAAAGCCTCGTCTGTCAAACGAGGCGTGATTCGCCAAAGCACGTCCCAGATTGCCTGCCCCTACTATGACGGTGGTGTAGTTTTCTCTGAGTCCTAAAAGATTGCCTATTTCGTTATACAAATTTTCAACGTTATAGCCATATCCCTGCTGACCGAATCCGCCGAAACAGCTGAAATCCTGACGCACCTGTGATGCGGTTATATTCATCTTCTTGGCAAGCTCCGTAGACGATATTCTTATTATATTGTTCTTCAACAAATCCTCCAGATACCTATAGTATCTTGGAAGGCGACGTATGACAACCGTAGGAACATTTTTTTTGATTTCGTTGTTCATTGTTATCCTCCAACACGGCAAGGTGTTTTTAACCGTTTATGTTTTGTGCCGCATGCTGCACATGCTCACATGCCAGCTTTTCCGCCAGCAGAGAATCATGAGCTGCCAGTGCGTTGAGTATCTGCCTGTGTTCTTTAAGAACTGTGTTGCGACGGTTTTCCTCCTGCATGGAATCGTAACGCACTTTTTTTAAGTAGTGATGAAACTCAGACAGGATATTTGCCAAAATCTTACTCTTTGACGCCTGATATATGATTTCGTGAAAATCGGAATCCATCTCATTGATAGAATTAAAGTCATCACGTCGGATATAAAATTCCAACAAATCAACAACCTCTTGCAGCTTTTGTATTTCCCCGTCGGTTATGTTTTTTGCCGCCCAGTTTGCGGCAAGACCTTCTATTCTGAGTCTTACCTCCATTATATCTCTGATGTCTTTTTCGCTAATTCCCACAACCACAGCACCTTTATTAGGCGTTATTGCGACAAGCCCCGCACGTTCAAGCTGTTTTAACGCTTCACGCACAGGTGTACGGCTTACTCCAAGCTGTCCGCACACCTTGCTTTCGGCAAGACTGTCGCCGGCGGAATATTCGCCGACTAAAATTTTATCTTCAATGATGTTAAAAATCTTCGCAGTTAATGAATTTGTTTCTGTCTTTTCCAAAAACTCACTGTCCTTTCCAAATTATTTCATTGGAAATATTAATACAAAACCATACCGAAATATGTCATAGTGTTAACACCGTTCATATATTCCAATCCGCTTTTACTTGCAACGTTTGACACATACATTCCGTATGCCTCCATAGACGCGACGGCTTTATCGGGAAATCTGCAGGGCTCATTTTTCACCGCGGCACATTCCTTGCAAACTCTGCAGCCGCCTGCCCCCAAAACAAGAGCATCGGGGCACAACTTTTTTATCTGCTCCGCAATTTTTTGCGTCTTTTGGTAATGGTCGGCAGACCCACGTTCCATACCTTCGTAATCAAAGCTGTCTTCCAATTCATATATATTCTGGAACACTATAGCATGCTTATATTCAAACACCTTTTTAACCAACACGTCAAAATCGCCCACACGCGGAGGACACGTCCAGTTTGTATTATACCTTCCGCATGTGTTGAGCTTACAATTATCTCTTAACTGTTCGTTAAAATCAATATCCGGTATGTTTATGGCTCCGGTATTGCTAACACCGTTTTCTTTGCATATACGAATTACATCTTCTTCATGCATAACCAAATCCATCCTTCCGTCAATCAGCCTTTATTCCCTGTTTAGTACGGTAGGTTTATTTACGCTGTTTTTCTTCGCCGTTGTAATTGAGGCAATGATCTTGCGGCGGATCGTACCGCACTTGCTTGAAACTGTTTTATACTGTTCCTCCGTAAGGGAATGGACTTTATATCGCTTCAAGCCGGAACTTTACTGCATATTTTTTATTGTGTCCATAACGTAGTTTGCAAATTCTTCGCTTGTAGCACCTGTATCTCTGCCTGTCATTACAAGTTTCTTTTCGTCATACATACATTTATCCAAAGCTTTTTCAAGCTTATCTGCCTGTTCCTGGTATCCGATATGCGAAAGCAGCATAACAGCCGCTCTTATAACGCTGCACGGATCGGCATACTGTGCTCTGCCTTCTGCAACCATTCTCGGTGCGGAGCCGTGGATAGCTTCAAACATAGCGTATCTTTTACCTATGTTTGCACTGCCTGCTGTGCCCACACCGCCCTGAAATTCAGCGGCTTCGTCTGTCAATATATCGCCGTAAAGGTTCGGAAGAACAAGAACCTGGAATTGAGTTCTGCGTTTTTCGTCAACCAGTTTTGCTGTCATAATGTCTATGTACCAGTCATCAAGCTCTATGCCCGGATAATCCTTTGCAACCTCCTGACAAATTTTCAAAAATTTACCGTCGGTCGTCTTAACAACATTGGCTTTGGTAACTGCCGTAACCTTTGTTTTACCGTTCTTTTTTGCGTATTCAAACGCGGCTCTTGCAATTCTTTCGCTACCCTCGGTGGTTGTAATACAAAAATCCACAGCAATATCGTCGTCCACATGAACGCCTTTGCTTCCGACAGCATAGCTGCCTTCGGTGTTTTCACGGTAAAATGTCCAGTCTATGCCCTTTTCGGGAACCTTTACAGGACGCACGTTTGCGAAAAGGTCAAGTTCCTTTCTCATTGCAACGTTTGCACTTTCTATGTTAGGCCACGGATCGCCTGCACGAGGTGTAGTTGTCGGACCTTTTAATATAACGTGGCACTTTTTAAGCTCTGCCAGAACATCGTCGGGGATAGCTTTATTTACTTTCGCTCTGTTTTCTATTGTCAATCCGTCTATAACTTTAAATTCAACTTTGCCTGCTTTAACTTGGTCCGCAAGCAAAAATTCCAAAATTCTGCGGCCTTGTGCGGTTATATACGGACCTATTCCGTCGCCGCCGCAAACGCCTATTATTATTTTATCAAGCTTTGCATAATCCAAAAACTCTTTTTGTTCCTTCATTCTCTGAACTCTTGCGTCCTGTTCTTTCAACAATGCAACAAATTTATCTGCCGCAGCAGTGTATTTATCTGCCATTTTTATTTCCTCCCATCAGTTATTTTTTGTATAGTTCAGCAAACCGCCTGCCAGCATTATTTCACGCTGTCTGTCCGACAAGTTTATTTCAACGTCAAATTCACTGTTCTTGGTTACGTTTTTAACCTTTATTATATTGGATTTTTTAACCTGTTCTATAGCATTTTCTATTTTTAATTCATCCATAACATCGATTGAATCATAATCCGCTTCGTTCACGAATGTCATAGGCAATATGCCTGAATTGATGAGGTTTGCCATGTGTATTCTTGCAAACGATTTTGCAATAACGCCCTTAACTCCCAGATACAACGGTGCCAATGCCGCATGCTCACGGCTGGATCCTTGCCCGTAGTTCACACCGCCGATGATAAATCCTCCGTTGTTTGCCTTGGCTCTTTCAGGAAAATCAGGATCGCACGGCGTCAGACAGAAACTTGCCAGATACGGCACGTTTGAACGGAACGGCAACAATTTTGCGTTCGACGGCATAATATGGTCGGTTGTGATGTTGTCCTCAACTTTTATGAGTGTCTTACCGCTTACAACATCGCTTAACGGTACATTTACAGGGAACGGTTTAATATTCGGACCGCGTACAACTTCAACCTTTGAACCGTCCTCTGCCGGTGCTATTACCATGTTGTCATTTATTAAAAATTCCTTAGGCATTTCTATTTGAGGAGCGTCTCCGAATTCACGCGGATCTGTCAGCACGCCGGTAAGTGCACTTACAGCTGCAACCTCCGGACTTACAAGGTATACCTGTGCGGATTTTGTGCCGCTTCTGCCCTCAAAATTACGGTTAAATGTTCTGAGCGACACAGCGTCGGTTTTAGGCGCCTGTCCCATACCTATGCAAGGTCCGCAAGCCGATTCAAGTATTCTTGCACCTGCCGCAACCATATCTGCCAACGCTCCGTTTTTTGCAAGCATTGTCAGCACCTGCTTTGATCCCGGTGCGATAACAAGGCTTACTTCGGGATGTATAGTTTTACCTTTCAATATTGAAGCAACTTTCATCATGTCAAGATATGATGAATTGGTACAGCTGCCGATGGCAACCTGGTCAACCTTTATTTTGCCTATGTTTGTAACGCTGTCTACTCTATCCGGACTGTGCGGCTGTGCAGCCATCGGCACAAGAGCGGATAAGTTTACGGTTATTTCCTCGTCATACACAGCATCGGCATCAGGCTTGATTTCTGTCCAGTCAGACTCCCTTCCCTGTGCTTTCAGAAACTCTTTTGTTATTTCATCGCTTGGGAAGATAGATGTTGTTGCACCAAGCTCCGCACCCATGTTAGTTATTGTTGCCCTTTCGGGAACTGTCAGGGTTTTAACGCCTTCGCCGGCATATTCGATAACCTTGCCCACGCCGCCTTTAACCGTGAGAACTTTTAAAACCTCTAAGATTATGTCTTTTGCACTTATCCAAGGATTCAACTTGCCCACAAGATTAACCTTGCAAACCTTAGGCATGGTTATATGATAAGCTCCGCCGCCCATTGCAACCGCAACGTCCAGACCGCCTGCACCTATGGCAAGCATTCCCAGACCGCCGCCCGTTGGAGTATGGCTGTCAGAACCCAACAGCGTCATGCCCGGCACTCCGAAACGCTCCAGCTGAACCTGATGGCATATTCCGTTGCCCGGTTTTGAAAAGTATATACCGTATTTTGACGCAACTGTCTGTATATATTTATGATCGTCCGCATTTTCAAAGCCGGACTGTATTGTGTTATGGTCTATATATGCAACCGACTTTTTTGTTTTGACTCTGTCTATTCCTATTGCCTCAAACTGCAGATACGCCATAGTACCCGTAGAGTCCTGTGTTAAAGTTTGGTCAATTCTGATGGATATGTCGCTTCCGGGCGTCATATCGCCTGTAACCAAATGGTCTTTTATGATTTTTTGTGCTAAATTAAGTCCCATTAATCGTATACCTCCGCATTATATTTTACTATTGTATTATTGTATACAATCCGCAAATATTTGTCAACCGTTTAGCTGTCTAAAATTGCAATATTTCCACACGTTATTTATGAAATTTTGACAAAAACCTCAATATCAAAAAATCAAAAAACGACGCACAAAGAATGTAACGTCTTCATAAAATGATAGAGCAGGCGGGTTAAAGAATAAACACCTGCAAATATTTAAATATCGGGAGTGGCGGTTATGAACAACAAACATTTTTCAGTTATCGGCGGAGACATGCGTCAGTTATCGTTGGCAAAATCATTGGCAAGCGACGGCTTTGACGTAACCGTCTTTGCGTTGGGCGATGATATTGCCAACGGTTGCACAAAAGGTGCTGACCTTATTTCTTCGGTGAAGGACGCAGATTATATAATTCTGCCGTTGCCGGTTACTTCGGACGATACAACCGTATCCGCTCCGCTTGCAAAAGACATAAGCATTGACTTATCGGAACTTTTCAAACTTGTGAATGAAAAACAATTCGTTTTCGGAGGAAAAATAAGCAACAAAACGTCGTCATTAATGCAGCAATACCGCATACAGCCGAACGACTACTTTCTCCGCGAGGAATTTGCGGTACTTAACGCCATACCAAGTGCGGAAGGTGCTGTAGAACTTGCAATGTCGGAACTGCCGGTAACGCTTCATTCAAGCAGATGTCTTGTTATGGGTTTCGGCAGAATAGGCAAGGTTTTATCCCACATGCTGCACGGCATAGGTGCAAAGGTAACTGTTTGCTCGAAAAATTTACACGACATTGCATGGGCGGATGCATACGCTTATGACGGCATTAATATAACCGACATGAAAGACAAAATATCCGGTTTTGACGTTATATTCAACACTGTGCCGGCATTGATTTTTGAAAGGCGTATATTGGAGAATGTAAATAAAGACGCTCTGATAATCGACCTGGCATCAAAGCCGGGCGGTGTGGATATGCGTGCCGCGGCAGAACTCGGATTAAAGACGATATGGGCTTTGGGTCTGCCCGGAAAGACAGCACCCGTTACAGCGGCAAATATAGTTAAAAACACCGTACTGAATATGATACATGAATTGGGGGTGTCAAACATTTGATATTCAAAGACAAAACTATCGGCTTTGCAATGACAGGCTCCTTCTGCACATTTGCTTCCGTGATAAAAGAACTTGAGGCATTGGCTGCGGAAGGTGCAAACGTGTTGCCCATTATGAGCAACACCGCATATTTCACCGACACACGTTTCGGCAAAGCGGAAGATTTTGTGAAAAAGCTGGAAAACATCACGTCAAACAAGGTCATCTTCTCGGTTAAAGATGCCGAACCGATAGGCCCTAAAGCGTTGCTGGATTTATTGATAATTGCACCTTGCACGGGCAACACTCTGGCAAAGCTGGCAAACGGTATAACCGATACAAGCGTTACCATGGCCGCAAAAGCACATATGCGTAACTTAAGGCCCACACTGATCGCCGTTTCTACCAACGACGGTTTGGGAAACAGTGCCAAAAACATCGGCACACTCCTTAATATGAAAAACATATTTTTTGTGCCGTTCGGTCAGGACGATTCGGTTAAAAAGCCAAATTCTTTGGTCGCCAAGATGAATTTGATAATTCCTGCCGCCGACAGTGCTTTAAAAGGCCGTCAGCTGCAGCCTGTTTTAAAATAAAAAAATCAAGGGCGTTGCCTCAATTCAGCGAAAATTTGCTTGTTGAGACACGCCCTTTTAACTTTTATTTTTCCGATTTCACATTTATTCGTTTCGCTCTATATTTGCTCCAATGCTTTTAAGCTTGCCTACTATATCTTCATACCCTCTGTCTATATGCTCTATTTCGCCTATTTCCGTATCCCCGTCGGCTATAAGACCTGCCAGTACCAACGATGCCCCGGCACGGAGATCGCTCGCTTTAACCTTTGCCCCCGTAAGATGCGGCATACCCTCCACCACTGCGGTGCGTCCTTCTATTTTGATATTTGCACCCATGCGTTTAAGCTCCGCCATATGCATAAATCTATTTTCAAACACAGTTTCAATTATAACGCTTGTGCCCTCGGTACAACTCATAAGCGATGCAAACTGTGCCTGCATGTCTGTCGGGAAACCCGGGAACGGCAATGTTTTAATATCCGCCGAATGTAATGCACCTCTTGCGTCAACCAATACATAGTCTTCTCCCTCTGTAACGCTCACCCCTATCTCTCTCAGCTTTGCCGTTACAGGCTTTAAATGTCCGCAAATCACGTTTTTTATTTTGACGCACCCATGCGTCATAGCAGTTGCCACCATAAACGTACCCGCTTCTATCCTGTCGGGTATTATGCGGTGCGATACGGCGTTCAAACTGTCAGTACCGGATATTTTGACCGTATCGGTACCGGCTCCCGATATGTTCGCCCCTGCCGACACCAGATAGCTTGCCAGATCCACAATTTCAGGCTCTAAAGACGCATTCTCTATCACAGTTTCTCCGTCGGCTAAAACGGCTGCCATCATTATATTTTCCGTCGCTCCGACGCTTGGATAATCCAAATATATTTTGCCGCCGTGTAATTTTTTTGCCCTCATATCTATATATCCGTGTTCCTTGCTTATCTGAGCACCCATAGATGCAAAGCCTTTCAGATGCAGGTCTATCGGTCTTGTGCCTATGGCACAGCCGCCCGGCATACTTATCTGTGCCTTACCGAAACGTGTGAGCAGCGGACCCGCAACCAAAAACGATCCACGCAGTTTGTTTGACAGCTCATATTGCGGAGCAATGTTATTTATTACCGATGCATCAATCATAACAACACCGTTTTCACACTCTATCTCCGCACCCATATTTTTCAAAATTTCCAGCATTACGGTTATATCGCCGAGCATCGGCACGGATAACAGCCTGTTTTTGCCTTTTGTCAATATGGATGCGGCAATTATAGGCAAAGCCGAATTTTTAGCACCGCTGATAACAACCTCGCCTGTAAGATTATCGGATTTTTTGACAATAATACTTCCCAATCATCTTGCCTCCTCGTAAACATATCTGTTTTAATTATGTCCAACAGTTCTGTTTCAAATACTCAAAAAACAAATTTGCCACCATTTTGTTCTTTAGCTAAAATGTTGTTAAATTTTTTGTTGACATATGCAAAAAAATATTATATTATGTATTCAAGCTTTTTATTATGAGTTGAGGTAGAGAGTTAGCTCGATGACCTCACACCAACCTACATCGCAATAATCAAGTAAGGTGGTTCCGCTAACAGCAATAAGAAGAGTATAATTTAAAATATGGATACTTCTTCTGAATGCGGAAGAAGTTTTTTTGTTGCTCAGGTTAAAAATAATAAAGCAAATTAACAGAAAGGCTTGAAAAATATATGTCAAAAAGATTATTTACTTCAGAATCGGTTACAGAAGGACATCCGGACAAAATCTGCGACATTATCTCCGATGCCATATTGGACGATATATACGCACACGACCCTGATGCCCGTGTTGCTTGCGAAGTAACCGTAACAACCGGAATGGTAATGGTAGTTGGTGAAATAACCACAATACATACACCCGATATAACATCTATAGTTCGTCAATCCGTTAAAGAAATAGGCTACACAAATGCAGAGTACGGCTTTGACTGCTCAACCTGTGCGGTTCTTACAGCCTTGGACAAACAATCCCCCGACATTGCTTTGGGTGTTGATAAATCCATGGAAGCAAAAGAAGGCAAAGAAGAATTTTCAACCGGCGCCGGCGATCAGGGCATGATGTTCGGCTTTGCCTGCAATGAGACTCCCGAGCTTATGCCTATGCCTATCTCTCTGGCACACAAGCTTGCGTTCAGGCTTGCATCGGTTCGTAAAGACGGCACTCTAAAATATCTCAGACCGGACGGCAAAACCCAGGTTACGGTTGAATATGAAAACGGCAAACCGACAAGAGTCGATACCGTTGTTGTGTCCAACCAACACGACCCGGACGTTGATTTGTCCGTTATGCGTACAGACATTATAGAAAAAGTTATAAAGCCTGTCATTCCGGCAGATTTATTGGACTCCGACACCAAATACCTGATCAATCCTACAGGACGCTTTGTTGTCGGCGGTCCTCAAGGCGACTCCGGACACACAGGCAGAAAAATCATAGTTGACACATACGGCGGTTATGCATCGCACGGCGGCGGTGCATTTTCCGGCAAAGACCCTACAAAGGTAGACCGCAGTGCCGCATATGCCGCAAGATACGTTGCCAAAAATATCGTTGCCGCATCTTTGGCAGACAAGTGCGAAGTGCAGGTTGCATATGCTATCGGCGTCGCAAAGCCCGTATCCGTCATGATAAACACATACGGCACAAACAAAATAAGCGAGGACGATATAACCGCTTTGGTAAATAAGCATTTTGATTTGCGTCCCGACGCTATCATAAACAAGTTCAACCTTCGCCGCCCTATATATAAACAAACCGCCGCATACGGTCATTTCGGCAGAACAGACGTTGATTTGCCTTGGGAAGAAACCGATAAAGCAGAAATTTTAAAAAAAGAAGCAAAAATAATCTAAAACAGTAAAATAAATGCTTGCAATTTGTAAAACATTGTGCTATAATGTGCAATTGTACTAAATATACACACCCTTGGATTGTGCAAACGGTCGCTAAATGCGTTTTGCATAAAACGAAAGGGGTGGAGGAATAAAACCGGAGGTATTAAAAAATGTCAAATGTAATCTCAATGAAACAGCTTTTGGAGGCCGGCGTTCATTTCGGTCACCAAACAAGAAGATGGAACCCTAAAATGGCTGAATACATCTTCACAGAAAGAAACGGCATCTATATCATCGACCTGCAGAAAACAGTTAAAAAGGTTGAAGAAGCTTATTATTTTGTAAGAGATGTTGTTGCGGACGGTAAAAGCGTTTTGTTCGTAGGAACAAAAAAACAGGCTCAGGATTCCATTAAAGAAGAAGCTGAAAAAGTCGGCATGTATTACGTAAATGCAAGATGGCTCGGCGGTATGCTCACAAACTTCAAAACCATCAAAAAACGTATCGACAGACTTGAACAGCTCAACAAAATGGAAGAAGACGGTACATTCGATCTTTTGCCTAAAAAGGAAGTTATAAAGCTTAACGGCGAACGTGAAAAGCTTGAAAAATATCTTGGCGGTATAAAAGATATGGATCAGCTCCCCGGTGCTTTGTTTATAGTTGACCCGCGTAAAGAAAGAATAGCTATAGCAGAAGCTAAAAAACTCGGTATTCCTGTTGTTGCTATCGTTGACACAAACTGCGACCCTGAAGAGGTTGACTACCCTATCCCGGGCAACGATGACGCTATAAGAGCGGTTAAATTGATTGCTTCAACAATATCGAACGCTATCGTAGAAGGCTCACAGTGCGGTCAGGACGAGGCTGAAGAAGCAGACGAAGCCGAAGAAGCAGCAAACGAAGAGGCTTAATCAAGCTATAATTAAAAAATTATAAAACGGTCTTTTGGTCTTTGGTTAATCGGCTCAAAGACCGTTTTTACACAAAACGGAATAATTTATATAAAGGAGAATGAACATGGCTTTTACAGCACAAGATGTTAAAGAATTAAGAGAGCAAACAAACTGCGGTATGATGGATTGCAAAAAAGCACTCACAGCTACCGACGGCGATATGGAAAAGGCAATAGAGTTTTTGCGTGAAAAGGGATTGGCTGCAGCTGCAAAAAAAGCAGGCAGAATTGCTGCAGAAGGTATCGTGCACGCATATTCAAACGACGGCGTTGCTGTTTTGGTTGAAGTAAACTCGGAAACAGACTTTGTTGCAAAGAACGAAGAATTCAAAACATTTGTAAATAACGTTGCAAAGCAGATAGCAGTTACCAACCCTGCAAATGTTGAAGCATTGCTTGCAGAAAAATTTATCGACAATGACAAATTCACAATCAGCGATATGCTCACAGAAAAGATTTCAACAATCGGCGAAAACATGAATATCCGCCGTTTTGAAAGATATGAAGGCGTTGTTGAAACATATATCCACGGCGGCGGCAGAATCGGCGTTATGGTTCAGTTCGACACAGATGCCGATACCTCTTCCGAAACTTTCAAAGCTTTCGCAAAAGACATTGCAATGCAGATAGCTGCAGCAATGCCAACATATTTAGATCCTTCTGCGGTTCCTGCGGACGTTCTTGAAAAAGAAAAGGAAATCCTTAAAGCACAGGCTCTTAACGAAGGAAAACCTGAAGCAATCGTTGAAAAGATGGTTGTCGGCAGAATAAACAAATACTATAAAGAAGTTTGCCTCATTGAACAGCCGTACATCAAAGATCAGGACAAAAACGTTAAAACTTTTATCAAAGAAACGGCTGCTGCTCTTAACGCAAATATCAGCGTAACAAAATTTACAAGATTTGAAAAGGGCGAAGGCATACAAAAAAGAGAAGACGATTTTGCTGCAGAAGTTGCAAATATGGTTAAGTAATTATTGCAAAACAAAAATAGTTATAGTATAATAGTCGAGGGTGTAAGATTTTCCATCCTCTGAAAAAGGAAACACTCCGTGTTTCCTTTTTTTGTTATCACAATCAATTATCTAAAAATATACTAACGGAGGTACTTTAAAATGCAGGCTAAATACAAAAGAGTACTGTTGAAAATAAGCGGAGAAGCTTTAGCAGGCAACCAGGGTTTCGGTTTATGCACAGACACACTTGACAAAGTGAGCAAACAGATAAAACGTTGTGCAGATTTGGGCGTTGAAATAGCTGTAGTTGTCGGCGGAGGTAACTTCTGGCGTGGCAGAACAGGCGAAAATATGGACAGAACACGTGCCGACCACATGGGTATGCTCGCCACTGTTATAAACGCTCTGGCACTCAGCGACGCATTAGAGGCAAACGGTGTACAAACCCGCGTACAAACCGCTATAGAAATGCGTCAGATAGCCGAACCTTATATCCGTGGCAGAGCAATTCATCATTTAGAACGTGGCAGAGTTGTAATATTCGGATGCGGAACAGGCAACCCATTCTTTTCTACCGACACTGCCGCAGCATTGCGTGCCGCAGAAATAGAAGCAGACGTTATTTTGCTTGCTAAAAAAGTGGATGGTGTATACGATTCCGACCCTAATATCAATCCGGATGCAAAACGGTTTGAGCATGTAAGCTATATCGACGTTTTGAATAAGGGCTTGGGCGTTATGGATTCCACCGCAACGTCTTTATGTATGGACAATAAAATTCCGCTTCTGGTATTCGGCCTTCATGATCCGGAAAATATATACAGAGTATTAACAGGCGAACAGATAGGAACTGTAGTAGATTAATCCACACAAGGGAGGTTCATAAAAATGAACGTTATATTATTGGCAGATGTTAAAGGTCAGGGCAAAAAAGGCGATGTTGTCAAGGTTTCGGACGGTTATGCCAGAAACTTCCTTCTCCCTAAAAAGCTTGCTGTTGAAGCAACAAAAGACAGTCTGAACATGTTGCAAGGACAAAAAAGCTCCGAAGAATACAGAAAACAGCAAGAGCTTGAAAGTGCAAAAGTGCTTGCCGATAAATTAAAGGATATAACAGTTGAATTAACGGCAAAAGCCGGCGAAAACGGTAAATTGTTCGGCTCAATAACCAGCAAGGATGTTGCCGAAGAATTGAAAATGAAACATCACATAGTTGTTGATAAGAAAAAGTTTAATCTGCCGGACGGAATAAAATCACTCGGCACCTTTAACATAGATATTAAACTGCACAAAGATGTTGTCGGTGTTTTAAAGGTAAACGTTACTGCGGCAAATTAGACTTTTAAAGATTATTATATCGGAGGAATTTAAAGTGGACATTGCAGAAAGAACAATGCCATATAATTTAGAAGCAGAACAGGCTGTTTTGGGAAGTATTCTTATAGACCCGGAATGTATATCCGTCTGTGCGGAAAAAATAAAAAGCAGCGATTTCTTCTTTGAACACAACAGATATATCTACGAAGCGGTTATTGATATGTTCAATCTTAACGAACCCATCGACGTTGTAACTGTATCGGAGCGTCTGAACAAAGAAGAAAAGCTTGATGCCGTAGGCGGTATAGAGTATCTGTCTATGCTCACGAGCATTGTTCCCACCACCACCAACGTCGGCGAATATGTTCACATTGTCGAAGAACGGTCGCTTTTAAGAAAAATAATAAGGGCAACAGAAGGTGTTACCAACTTAGCATACTCTGCTACAGACGATGCGTATGACATACTTGAGCAGGCTGAAAAAGCTATATTTGATATAAACCGCGAAAATCAGTCTATGGTACATATCAAAGACGTGTTGTTTGAATCGTATCAGCAGATGATAGAGTTTTCAACCATCAAAAAGGGCGTTACCGGTACACCGACCGGATTTTCCGAGCTTGACAAAAAAACCTCCGGATTCCAAAGTGCCAACCTCATTCTTTTGGCGGCACGTCCGGGTATGGGCAAAACAAGCTTTGCCCTCAATATCGCCGAAAATGTTGCATTGCGTGAAAAACTGCCGGTTGCTATATTCAGTTTGGAAATGTCCAAACATGAATTAGCGAACAGAATCATATGCAGCGAGGCAATGGTAGATTCAAATAAAATACGCAGCGGCGAGCTTTCTCGTGAGGACTGGATAAAAATATCCGGCGTTATTGATAAAATTGCAACCGCTCCGATATTCTTAGACGATACCGCGGCAATCACGGTGTCGGAAATACGTGCAAAATGCCGACGCATCAAACAGCGTTACGGCTTGGGCATGATAATGATAGACTATCTGCAGCTGATGCAGTCCGGCAGCAGACGTTCCGAAAACCGTCAACAGGAAGTATCGGACATATCACGTTCTTTAAAGATACTTGCAAAGGAACTGGAAGTGCCTGTCGTAACACTGTCGCAGCTTTCCCGTGCAAGCGAAGCCAGAACCGACAAGCACCCTATGCTCAGCGATTTGCGTGAATCGGGTGCAATAGAGCAGGATGCGGATATTGTAATGTTCTTATACCGTGAAGACTATTATAATCCGGACACCGACAGAAAAGGCATTGTTGAATGTGATATTGCAAAACACCGAAGCGGTGAAACAGGCAAGCTGGAGTTTGGCTGGATAGGCAAATATACCAAATTCACAAACCTTGACACCGCACGAAAAGAGTGATACTGATTTGGACAAAATCACACAAAAGGCTAAATGTTTTATAGATAAAAATAACCTTATCCAAAACGGCGACAAAGTGCTTGCAGCCGTATCAGGCGGAGCAGATTCCGTTTGTATGCTGAATATGCTCCTTACCCTCAAAAATTGCTACAATATTGACATAGCTGTGGCACATGTCAACCATAACCTTCGAAACGAAACTGCACAGCGGGATTATCTGTTCACAAAAAAGCTTGCAGAGGATATGGATTTGGAGTTTTTTTATTTGAGTGCCGATGTTGCAGGTTACGCATTGGAACACCATATATCACACGAAGACGCCGGACGTAAAATACGTTACGATTTCTTTGACAAACTTTTACAAGCCCACAACTTTTCAAAAATTGCCACGGCACACAACAAAAACGACAACGCAGAAACAATTCTGATGAACCTGTTAAGGGGAACTACCATCAAGGGCATGTCAGGTATACCTGCAGTCCGGGGCAATATAATACGTCCGATATTAAATTTAACGCGTGATGAGATTGAACTTTTCTGCAAAGAAAACGATTTGTCATACGTAACGGACGAAACCAATTTAGTCCCCGTATACAAACGAAACAAAGTGAGACTTGATCTTATACCTCTTATCAGGCGTGAATACAATTCAAACATCTTAGAAACCATAACCAATAATGTCGACATCATTTCTGCGGAAAACGATTTTTTAAACACATCCGCAAATAATGCATATAACAGCGTGGTTAAACAAAACGGCAGCGAATATGTGATTGACATCAAGAGTCTTTTGTCTTACCATATCGCATTACAACGCCGTATAATATATCGCATTTTAGAGAGCCTTGCAGGCGAAAAACACGTCGGCATGGTGCATACCGACACCGTAATAAGCTTTATAAACAAATCAAACACAGGCAAAAGCTTAAATATGCCCGGTAATATCAAAGCCGCAATATCATACGGTGATTTGATCATATCCAAATCCGTTTTGCCTGCCGAGCCGATACATCAAAATATAGAGTTCGGCAAAGAATATATTTTAAACGGATTAAAACTGTTGTTTGAAACATCAACCGAAATGACAAACGAAAAACACGTCTATTATTTTGATTCGGATAAAACCGGAACAAATTTATTTATACGCACACGTCGGGCAGGCGATAAATTTCAGCCTCCCGGCATGCATGGCACAAAAAAACTCAGCGACTATTTTACAGACAAAAAAATTCCTGTTTCAATGCGTGATGCCCAGCTTATATTGACAGACAGCAACGATAATATTATTTGTCTTATAAATAGTGTGTCGGACAGAAACTATATCTGCACTTCAAACACAAAAAATTATTTAAAAATAAAAGTAAATGAGGTATAGACACATGCACAACGATTTAGAAAAGATATTGTTTACGGAACAGGAAATTGCAAATCGCGTAAAAGAAATGGCGGATGTTATCAACAAGGACTTTGAAAATCGGCCCATAACGTTGGTTGTCATTTTAAAAGGCAGCGCTATCTTTGCCGCCGACCTTGTCCGTCATTTAACATCTGATATTGACATTGAATTTATACGCCTGTCCAGCTACGGAAACGGGTCCGTTTCAAGCCAAAAAGTGGACATTATAGGCGGTTTGAATTTTGATGTTAACGGCAAGAATATTATTGTTGTGGAAGATATTATAGACACCGGTACTACCCTGTCGAAGTTTAAGGAAATTATTCTTTCGCAAAACCCGGAAAGCTTGAAGATATGTTCTCTGCTGAATAAACCGGCACGCAGAGTGTCTGTCATAGAAGCCGATTATAAGGGATTTGACATAGAGAATGAGTTTGTTGTTGGGTACGGCTTGGATTATGCTCAAAAATATCGCAACTTACCTTACATAGGCGTTTTAAAAAGAAGTGTGTATGAAAAATAATATCTCATATGTATTAAAAAAGCTAATTCTGACAATGATTATTGTATGTTCATATCTTATTCACAATTTATCAGTTGTTTTTTTATTTCAAATGTGATATGATGTTAGATATTTCCAAAACAAATTGATTGGAGTGAAACATTTGCAAAAATACTTAAAAAATTTCAGTATATGGATAAGCATAATGCTTATTGTTTTTATTGCATGGATGGCGTTGGATTCATGGGTTCAAAACAATAACCAGAAAAAATATTCCGACCTTATCCGCGAAGTTGAAGCCGGACACGTTACAGAACTTACAGTGAGCGATAATGTGGCAGTTGCCGTTTTGGGCGATCCGTCAAAACCGGTTGAAAAATTGCCGGACGGGAACTATAAAGTAAATCGCATGGAGGTTGATATTCCGTCATACGAGATATTCCATCAAGACCTTGGTGAAACCATCTTGCGTCAGGTAAAAGACGGAACTATAACCAACTATACCGCAAATCCGTCAAAACCGCAGCCATGGTGGATGTCGTTGTTGGGACCGTTATTCCTCGTGGGTATTGTTTTAGTCGGCTGGACATTCATAATGAATCAACAGGCCGGCGGCAGAGGCAACGCTTTCACAAAAAGCCGTGCTAAAATAGCCGGAGACGACGGCAAAAAAAAGGTAACCTTCAACGATGTTGCAGGTGCCGATGAAGAAAAGGCAGAACTCGTTGAAGTTGTTGAATTTTTGAAAAACCCGAAACGTTTCACCGATATAGGTGCAAGAATACCTAAAGGCGTGTTGCTGGTGGGCCCTCCGGGAACAGGTAAAACCCTGCTGGCAAAGGCTGTTGCCGGTGAAGCGGGTGTTCCGTTCTTCAGCATAAGCGGTTCTGATTTTGTGGAGCTTTATGTCGGTGTTGGTGCGTCAAGAGTAAGAGACTTATTTGAACAAGCCAAAAAGAACCGCCCAAGTATTATATTCATAGATGAAATCGACGCTGTCGGACGTCAGAGAGGTGCAGGCCTCGGCGGCGGACATGACGAACGCGAGCAAACACTTAACCAGTTACTTGTGGAAATGGACGGTTTTGGTGTTAACGAAGGAGTTATCGTAATTGCCGCAACAAACAGAGCAGATATCTTGGACAGTGCACTTTTGCGTCCGGGAAGATTCGACCGTCAGATATTGGTTGACGTGCCGGATGTTAAAGGCCGCGAAGCAATACTTAAGGTTCACACTACCAACAAACCTTTGGCAAGCGATGTAAATCTTGACGTTATAGCAAAAACTACTGTCGGCTTTACCGGTGCGGACCTTGCCAATATAGTAAATGAAGCGGCTATTCTGGCTGCAAGAAAGAATAAATCCGAAATAAATATGGAGGATTTTGACAAAGCTATAATAAGGGTTATGATGGGTACCGAGAAAAAATCCAGAATAATCAACGACAAGGAAAAGAAGCTGACTGCATACCACGAAGCAGGTCATGCCGTTATAACAAAACTGATGCCGTCAAAAGAAAAGGTGCATCAGGTGTCAATAATTCCGCGTGGCAGAGCAGGCGGTTTCACAATGCATCTGCCTGAGGAAGACCATTCGTATATGTCCAAAAACGAAATGTTGGACAACATTGTTATCCTGCTTGCCGGACGTGTGGCTGAAAGTCTCGTGTTAGACGATATAAGCACGGGTGCATCAAACGATTTGCAACGTGCCACGGAAATTGCAAGAGCTATGGTAACACGATACGGTATGAGCGACGCTATCGGTCCTGTATCGTTGGATAATCAGCAAGAAGTGTTTATAGGCCGTGATTTTGGCCATTCAAAAATATACAGCGAACAGGTTGCGGCAGAAATTGATGTTGAGATACGTAACATTGTGGAACAACAGTACGAAAGATGTGTAACATTGCTTACCCAGAATATAGATAAGCTGCACAACGTTGCAAAGGCATTGCTTGAAAAAGAGACTATAGATTCAGCAGAATTTGAAAAAGCTTTTAACGGTGTGTTTGAACAGACAAAACCGGATGATGAATCCGGCGATGCGGACACGGTTACAGAATCTGCAAACACAGATTCAGCCGATAATTCAAACAGTTAAACATGGCATTATGTATGCTAAAAAATATATAACGGAGGATGTAAAGCTATGAGCAAAACAGTAACAAAAGACATGATTATAATGGATGTGTTAAAAATGGACGCAGAAACAGCTCAGTTCTTCTTTGAAATGGGCATGCATTGTTTGGGTTGTCCTTCGTCCAGCGGAGAGTCAATCGAAGATGCTTGTGCCGTTCACGACACAGACCCTGATGCTTTGGTTAAGAAGATAAACGATTTTCTTGCCGCAAAAGAAGCGTAAAACTTAATAACTATTGTAATCATCTTGCACATTTTTGTGCAAGATGATTTTTTTTGGTTGTATAAGAAAGCCCGGCTCCATAGCCGGGCTTTCTATTAATAGGTTTAATAATTTTCTCTCTTAGCGTAATGAGTATGCAACAACTCATGAGCCTTATGACTTCCCGGTTTCTCAAAGAATTCGTCATACAATTTCTTGATAACAGGGTTTTCATGAGATTTTCTTATTTGAGAGTTGATATCTTCCGAATACAAAGCCTTTGCTCTTTCAGCTTTAAGGTCTATATCCATACGCTCTTTAGCACTTCTGATAGGTTGACCGCCGCCGGTTACACAACCGCCCGGACATGCCATTATTTCAACAAAGTGGTAATTTTCCTTACCCTCTCTTATTGCTTCAAGCAACTTTCTTGCATTGCCGAGGCCGTGTGCAACAGCTGCTTTTAATGTCAAATCGCCAACCTTAATTTCTGCTCTCTTTATGCCGTCTGTACCGCGAACATCGGTATAGTCGCAATTTTCAATAGACTTACCGGTTAACACTTCAGCAACCGTTCTTAACGCTGCTTCCATAACACCGCCGGTTGCACCAAAGATAACGCCTGCACCTGTTGCTTCGCCAAACGGATTATCAAACGGTGCATCTTCAATATTTTTAAAGTCTATACCTGCCTGTTTTATCATTCTTCCAAGCTCTCTGGTTGTTAAAACTATGTCAACATCCTGCAAATCGCCGTTGGAAAGTTCAGGTCTTTGAGCTTCAAACTTTTTAGCTGTACATGGCATGATAGAAACAACTACGATATTTTTAGGGTCTATTCCCTGTTTTTGTGCGTAGTATGTTTTCAAAACGGCACCAAACATCTCATGCGGAGATTTTGCACTTGACAAATTGTCAAGAAAATCTGGGAAATTGTGTTCACAGAACTTAACCCAACCCGGACTACATGATGTTATAACAGGCAGCTTACCGCCGTTTTGTATTCTTTCAATAACTTCTGTGCCTTCTTCCATGATTGTCAGGTCAGCACCTGTATCGGTGTCAAACACTTTGTCAAAACCGATTTGTTTCAAAGCGTTAGCCATTTTACCGGTTACAGGCGTGCCTATAGGCATGTCAAATTCTTCACCCAAGCCTGCTCTTACAGCAGGTGCTGTTTGAACAACAACGTGCTTGTCAGGGTCTGCAAGCGCAGCCCATACTCTGTCGATATCGGATTTTTCTCTTAATGCACCAACAGGACATGCTGTGATACACTGTCCGCAGTTTACACACGGAGTTTCTGCAAGAGGCATATCAAACGCACAGCCTATTTCAGTGTTGAAGCCTCTGTTTTTAGCGTCAATAACAGCGACTGTCTGAACATTTTTACATGTGCTTACACAACGTTTACACAAAATACATTTGTTGTTATCACGCACGATTGACGGAGAAATTTCGTCAATGTCATATTCATTTCTGATACCTTCATATGCGATGTCTGTTACGCCGAGATTGTCGGCCAATGCCTGAAGCTCGCAGTTTCTGTTTCTCACACATGTCAGACATTTTCTGTCATGTGTTGAAAGAATTAATTCCAAATTAAGTTTTCTTGCATTTCTAACGGCAGGAGTGTTTGTCATAACCTCCATACCTTCGCTTACAGGATATACGCACGCTGCCTGAAGTGCTCTGGCTCCTTTTACTTCAACAAGACACATACGGCAAGCACCAATTTCATTAACGCCTTTTAAATAGCATAATGTTGGTATATCAATTCCGACACTTCTTGCAGCTTCAAGAACGGTTGTGCCTTCTGCCACAGAATAGTCTTTACCGTTTATTTTTATATTAACCATTTGTTGTTGGCTCCTTCCATAAATTCTTTTTGTGATAGGTTATGCAAAAAGTGTTGTTATTATTGCTTGCTTATAGCATTAAACTTACATGAAGATGCACAGACACCACATTTGATACATTTCTCAGGGTCGATAGTGAACGGAGATTTAACCTGACCGCTGATAGCCTGTACAGGACAGTTTCTTGCACACAAGCTGCAACCCTTACATAATTCAGGATTGATCTTGTATTGCAGCAAGTCTTTACATACGCCTGCAGGACATTTCTTGTCTACAACGTGAGCTATATATTCATCTTCAAAATATCTCAATGTGCTTAAAACAGGGTTAGGTGCTGTTTGTCCGAGTCCGCAAAGTGCAGATGCTTTAATTCCGTTTGCCAGTTTCTTAAGCTTTTCAATATCTTCCATTTCACCTTTGCCGGACGTTATCTTTTCCAATATTTCAAGCATCCTTCTTGTACCGATACGACATGGTGCACACTTACCGCATGATTCATCAACAGTAAATTCAAGGAAGAACTTAGCTATATCAACCATACATGTTGTTTCGTCCATTACGATAAGACCGCCGGAACCCATCATTGCACCTATGCTTATCAATGAGTCATAGTCAATAGGAGTATCTATAAGCGACGCAGGAATACATCCGCCCGAAGGTCCGCCTGTCTGAGCAGCTTTGAACTTTTTACCGTTCGGTATGCCGCCGCCTATTTCTTCAACGATCTCTCTCAACGTTGTACCCATAGGAATTTCAACAAGACCTGTGTTCACAATTTTGCCGCCGAGAGCAAACACCTTTGTGCCTTTACTTTTTTCTGTACCGATTTCAGCAAACCATTTAGCACCGTTATTGATTATTACAGGAATATTTGCGTACGTCTCAACATTGTTGAGCAATGTAGGTTTTGCAAACAAACCTTTAACAGCCGGGAACGGAGGACGTGGTCTCGGCTCACCGCGATGGCCTTCGATAGATGTCATAAGTGCTGTTTCTTCACCGCAAACAAACGCACCGGCACCAAGACGTATATCAATGTCAAAGCAGAAATCGGTACCGAAGATGTTTTTACCCAACAAACCGTATTCCCTTGCCTGACCGATTGCTATCTGCAAACGTTTTACAGCGATAGGATATTCCGCTCTGATGTATATATAACCTTGGTTTGCACCAACAGCATAAGCGGCAATAGCCATTGCCTCAATTACGCTGTGAGGATCGCCTTCCAATATACTTCTGTCCATGAATGCACCCGGGTCGCCTTCATCGGCGTTACAGGCAACGTATTTCTGATCGCCCACAGCTTTTGCTGTAAAATCCCATTTCAAACCTGTAGGGAAACCGCCGCCGCCGCGTCCGCGTAAACCCGATTCTTTTATTTCGTTAACAACCTGTTCAGGTGTCATTTCGGTTAACACCTTACCCAAAGCTTTGTAACCGTCGAACGCTATATATTCGTCGATTATTTCAGGATTTATAACACCGCAGTTTCTTAATGCGATACGTTTTTGCTTTTTATAGAAATCAACCTCATTAAGAGATTTGATATCATCTTCTTCAGCTGTTGGAGAATACAACAAACGTTTTACTATTCTTCCCTTTAAAAGATGTTCTTCAACAATTTCCTTGGTGTCTTCCGGAGTTACCATACTGTAAAACGCACCTTCAGGATACACTACAACTACAGGGCCCAAGGCACAGAGACCGAAACAACCGGTTTTTACAACTTTAACCTCTTTATCAAGGTTATATTCTTTGATGTACTTCTCCATGTTTTCCATAACCAACTGGCTCTTGGAAGAGGTACACCCCGTACCGCCACAGACAAGCACATGGCTTCTATACAATTCCATTTAAGCTGACCTCCTAAATTACTTTTGAACGTTGCCGATAGTATATTGGCTGCAAGGCTTTCCGTTAACAATATGCTCTGTTACAATTTGAGCAACCATTTCCGGTTTAACCTTTGCATAAGTTACTTTTTCAAGACCCGGTGTATATATTTCAACAATCGGCTCGTACTGACACAAACCGATACATCCTGTTTGTGTTACCGTAACATTATCAAGATTTCTTTTTGCTATTTCCTCCATAAATGCGTTAAGCACAGGTCTTGCACCTGCCGCAATACCGCATGTTGCCATACCGACAACAACTCTTGCACCGTCTCCGTCTTCTTTTCTTAAATTGATTTTCTCTAAAGTTGATTTTCTCAATGCTTCCAATTCTGCCAAAGATTTCATTACTGCACACCTCCGTATAAATTTGAGATTCCTTCTTGTATATATTCTTTTATCCACATATAAATTTCCGGTACATTTACATCCGCACCGCCAAGTGCTTGCTTTATCTGCCTTGTGTCGAATATAAATTGATCATTCTGCTCACCGCTTACGTATCTGTGGTAATATAAAAAGTCTATATTTTCATTACCGGTCATAAGTGTAAGCATTGTTTGCGACATATCGCCTATCGGCTGACGGTCTATACTGCTGTGTTTGAACACCGCAGTTTCGATTGTTCCGCTGCCCTGCCGGCTTGTTATATAAAACTTTCCTCCGGTTGTAAGTGCGGCGTTTTTAAAAAGCGGTATGCCAAGTCCGACCTTGCGTGTGGTACGCGTTGTATAGAACGGATCCATCACTCGCTTAATCGTTTCATCATCCATTCCTTTTCCGTTATCTATTATTTCTATAACAAGTTCATCTAAGTTTATATCTTCAACAATATTAATAATAACAAGTTTTGCCCCGGCTGTTATAGAATTTTGAACAATATCAAGTATATGAAGTGATAACTCTCTCATAATTACATATATTTTTCTAATATTTTATCAACGTCTTTGACTTCCAGTCTGCCGTAAACCTCATCGTTAACGGTCATAACAGGTGCAAGACCGCACGCTCCGATACAACGTGTTGCATCAAGCGAGAATTTTCCGTCTTCGCTGCATTCGCCAACGTCTATACCAAGTTTTTCTTTTATTTTTTCAAGAATGTTTCCCGAACCTTTAACGTAACAAGCCGTTCCCAGACAGACTGCTATACTGTATTCACCCTTAGGCACCAAAGAAAATTGAGCGTAAAAGGTTACTACACCGTATATTTCAGCAAGAGGTATGTTAGCATTTTCCGATACTATTTTCTGAACCTCTAAAGGCAGATATCCGTATATCTCCTGTGCTTCGTGCAATATAGGGATCAAAGCTCCTTCTGTGTTTTTGTATTTGTCGATAACTTTTAAAAGTTCTTGTTCTTGTTCAGGCGTTCCTTTAAAAACGTATTTTGCCTGGTTGCTCATTAATAAGTCCTCCTTTAAGTTACTTAGAATTTTGGGTTCTAACCTGTTCATGCTAAGATTGTTAAAAATTTAATTATCATAAATACACCAACATGTATTGTAACATATAATTATAAAAAAAGCTATATATAAATTTTCTTTTTTCTGCTTTTTTCGACCATTTAAAAAAGCGATTTTTAGAAGTTATACCAAAAATCGCTTTTTTTAAATCTTATGTTAAATCACTATTCTTCTCTTTTTGCGGCAGCCTCTGCTTTAACCTTTTCGGTTACGTTTGCCGGAGCCTCATCATAACGCAAAAATTCAAAGGTAAATTTGCCTTTACCGCGGCTCATGGAACGCAAATCTGTTGCATACTTGAACATTTCAGCCACAGGCACTTCAGCTTCTATAAGGCTTAGGCCTTTTATCTCCGACGCACCCATGCCCATAATCTGTCCGCGACGCTTATTTATATCGCCTATAACATCACCGGTTATTTCGTCCGGCACATACGTTTTCAACATGCCGACAGGCTCCAAAAGTACAGGCTTAGCCTGAGGTATTCCTGCCTTATATGCAAGCGATGCCGCAACCTTAAATGCCATTTCGGATGAGTCTACAGGGTGATATGAACCGTCTAACAACGTAGCTTTGACATTAACCATAGGATATCCTGCCAAAACACCGTTCTGCATACATTCTCTCAAGCCTTTTTCAACAGCCGGGAAGAAATTCTTAGGCACTGCACCGCCGAATACCTGTTCGCAGAATGTCAGTTCTTCGGTATCGCCCGGCTCAAATTCAATCCATACATGACCGTATTGACCGTGTCCGCCGGATTGCTTTTTATGTTTGCCTTCAACCTTTGCCTTGCCGCGTATTGTCTCGCGATATGCCACAACAGGCTCTTCAAGCTTCACATTAACACCGAATTTAGCCTTTAACTTGCTGATGATGACATCTATATGCTGATCGCCCTGACCGGAGATTATAAGCTGTTTGGTTTCGGTATTGTTTTTTATTTTGAATGTTAAATCCTCATCCAAAAGCTTTGTAAGACCTTGACTTATCTTTTCTTCATCACCTTTGGCAAGCGGTGTAACAGCCATTGACAAAACAGGTTCAGGAAAATCTATACCCTCCAAAATAACAGGTTTGGAAACGGAACACAATGTGTCGCCTGTGTTTGTATTAACCAGCTTTGTTACCGACGCAATATCGCCCGCCGATACTTCCGGAACTTCTATCTGTTTTTTGCCCCTGAGCATATATATTTTACCTATTTTTTCTTCCGTTTGTGTGTTCGGATTATAAACAACCGAATCGCTCTTTATCTTTCCGGACACAACTCTGAACACAGACATTTTGCCCACGTACGGGTCGGCAACCGTTTTGAATACAATTGCAGACATTGCTTCGTCGGCAACCGGTTTTAGTTCAACTACGTCTCCTGTTTTGGCGTCAACAGCCGCAACGTCTACAGCATCCGCACCGTCAAGATACTTTCCGATACTGTCCATAAGGCTCAAAACGCCGACATTGTCCTGTGCGGAGCCGCAATATACAGGCAATATCGTTCCTTCTTTAACGCCCTTTCGTATGGCTTGCTTTATCTCGTCGAAGGTAAACTCTTCGCCGGCAAAGTATTTATCCATCAGCTCT
Source organism: uncultured Clostridia bacterium (assembly GCA_905233855.1). GTDB lineage: Bacteria > Bacillota > Clostridia > UBA1381 > CAJOGA01 > CAJOGA01. Next base: position 9,707 of record CAJOGA010000001.1, on the reverse strand, counting down.
TCGCTTGTTTCCGCAACGGCTTCCATGATCATATCACGCAACGGAGCGATAACATCTTCCATGCCTTCCGGAACAGGTATATCCACCCTTTCGGTACCCTCGTAACGTCTTGCCGTATGGTCTATTATGTCAACGAACCCACGGAATTTATCGCCCTCTTTGATAGGATATACAAACGGTGCGACAGATTTGGAGAACTTCTCCTTCATCTGTTCCAGCGTTTCCTGGTAATTTGCCCTTTCGTCATCCAGCTTATTAACAAAGAACATAACCGGCATATTACGGTCTTTAACGGCGTCCCAAGCCTTTTCTGTTCCGACAGAAACGCCGCTGCGTCCGCTCAGCACGATAAGTGCGGCGTCTGCCGCTCTTAAGCCCTCCTGCACGCCTCCGACAAAATCAAAATACCCCGGAGTATCAATTATATTAAACTTATTTCCCTTCCATTCAAAAGGTGCAAAAGCGGTGCTTATCGAAATTTTACGCTTGATTTCCTCAGGATCGTAATCCGATACTGTCGTGCCGTCTGCAACAGAACCCAGCCGGTCTGTAACACCCGCATTAAACAGCATAGCTTCCGTCAATGTGGTTTTTCCTGCCTTGCTGTGTCCCAGCAACACAATATTTCTGATATTTTCCGATGAAAAACTGTTCAATTTGTTTTACCCCCTTAAATTTTTGCTCGGGTAATAAAACGGAGAAATCCGTACTTTATCATCTCGAGTTAATTACAAGCGTCAGACGATTTACGTCTCAATATATAGTATTCTTCATTCCATAATATTTTTCCTTCTTTTTTTGTATGATTTTAACTCATTTTTTATAAAATTTTTAATTTTTTTGTTGATAACAACCATTTATCCGTATCGGCAACGCATCACACAGTTTGATAAATTCATTCACCGCCGCTTACATTACAGTGAAAGGTCGTATTTTGTTTTTATTTTCCTATGTTACGACAAAACAAGTCAAAGCATTTGGAGCGTATTGCTGATATAATTTATTTATACACAAAAGAAAGGAAGGTATATATGCGTTTAAAACTTATCAATTCAAAACGGGCATTGATTATATATCTTGAAGGGGAAATAGATCATCACAGCGTTATTGCTCTGCGTGAAAACATGGACAAAGAAATAAAGCGTACCACTGCCAGAACTTTCATTTTGGATTTATCCGGCATAACGTTCATGGACAGCTCCGGCATAGGCATGATAATGGGCAGATACAAGCTTATCTCCATGATGAACGGTTCTGTGATAATAAGCTGTGCATCGGACAGGATAGGCAAACTGCTCAGAATGTCGGGCGTGGACAAGCTTGTGAAAATGTGCGAAACGGAAGACGCCGCACTCAACATGGCAGAGGAGGGTTAAGCAATGGATAATTACATAAAAGTTGAAATAATGAGCAGGTCGGACAATGAACGTCTTTCCAGAAGTATAGCGGCCGCGTTTGCGTTGTCATCAGACCCCACGCTTGAAGAAATAAACGAGATCAAAACGGCTGTGTCCGAAGCGGTTACAAACGCCATTATCCACGGATACGAAGACAGTGAAGGCATTGTTTGTATGGAATGTGCGTCTTGTGCAAATGTTATCACAATAAAAATCAGCGATACAGGCAAAGGCATAGAAAATATAGATCAGGCGATGGAGCCTCTGTACACAGGCAAGCCGGACAGCGAACGAACCGGTCTTGGCTTTACAATAATGCAAACCTTTATGGACAGCGTAGAGGTGCAAAGCAAAAAAGGCGAAGGCACAACCGTAACCATGACCAAAAAAATCGGTACAAATTAAATGTATTGCAGAGTGAAAGGAGCTGAAAAGGCATGATAAATCTGCAATACAGCAATGAAGAATTATTGACTATGTATCAAAACGGCGACAGCAGTGCATTCGATATGCTGATAGAGCAAAACACCGCTCTTGTGCACAGCATTGTCAAACATTTTACAGGCAGAGGACACGAACAGGAGGACCTTTTTCAGATAGGCGTTATAGGGTTGATAAAAGCCGTTAAAAATTTCAACCTGCAATTCGGAGTAAAATTTTCAACCTATGCCGTACCGCTTATAACCGGCGAAATCAAGCGTTTTTTACGTGATGACTCCATAATAAAAATAAGCCGGAGCACAAAAGAGCTCGGCATGAAAGCCGGTGTTCAGTCATTAAAGCTCAGGCAGGAGTTAGGTCGTGAGCCGACAATCAGCGAAATAGCGGCTGCTGTTGGCGTGGATACCGAAACGCTCATTCCTGCTTTGGAGGCAATACAGCCGCCTCAATCTCTCGACGATCACACCGCATCGGACAGCTCCGGCAGACCGCTTACCCTTATGGACACTGTCGCCGATGAGGAAAGCGAAGAAAAGATAATAAATTCCATGCTTTTAAAACAGCTTATGTCAACGCTGGACAAACGCAGCTATGCCTTAGTGCATATGCGTTATCTGGAGGGCAAAACTCAAAGTGATGTTGCATCGGCTTTTGGCATATCTCAGGTTCAGGTGTCGCGTTTGGAAAAAAAGATACTGCTTAATCTGCGTGAACAAGCATTAAAATAAAAAAGTTGTAATAAAATTCAATTTTCAAAAATATATTCAGACAGATAAATATTTTATCTGCTATTTTTCATATTTGGAGGTATACTATGTCTACTGTTTTAGAGTATTTTCCGGGTGCAAACACTCCGGGCGGTTTCTTTTCTTACTATCATAACATTCTAACCCCAGCGGAAAACAACCGTATGTACATTGTAAAAGGCGGCCCCGGCACAGGCAAATCAACCTTTATGAAAAAATTAGGCACTCGTGCAAAAGAAAAGGGCTATGATGTTGAGCTTTTGCACTGTTCGTCCGATCCCGATTCATTGGACGGCGTTACGGTTCGTGAATTGGGTATATCGGTTATAGACGGCACGTCGCCGCATGTGTGCGATCCGATAGTTCCCGGTGCGTTTGACGAAATATTAAACTTCGGCGACTTCTTTGATACAAACAAGCTGGCAAAAGATAAAGACAGTATAATAAAGCTGCAAAACAGCATTTCAACCTGTTTTAAAGATGCATATACATATCTGTCGGCGGCAAACAGTATTTGCGTTAAATGCTGTCGGCACATAAATGCCGATATTAATATCCATGCGATAAACGCCGCATTGTCATCCATTATAAACGAAATCGACCTTTCAGCCGCTTTCGGAAGCGGAAACGCAAAGGATTTTTTCCTGAGCGGCATAACACCTTTGGGTCTTATCAACTACATTCAAACCTTTGCCGACGTTGCAGACAAAATTTATGTTATCAAAAACGATATACACGCAGACGTGTCTTTACTGTTTAACACCGTTGCAAATATCATGCGTAAGCAAAACATAGACGGATACATTTTCTATTGTCCGATGTCGCCGTCTGACAAAATTGAACACATATATATTCCCGCACTTAAAACATTTATTACTTCGTCAAACAGATTCCACACTGTGCCGGACTCAAATGCCGACGTTTATGACATCGCTTTGATTGCAAATTATACTCCGTCAGACATAGCCGATGACGAAGAGTTTTTTTCAAAAATGATAAGCTATGCATCGGAATGTGTTAAAAAAGCAAAATCATTGCACGATAAATTGGAAGAAAGCTATGTGTCCGCCATGAATTTTGATTCATTGAATGAATACAGCAAAAATCTTATAAATTCCATCATATAAAAAACTGTTGAATATTCACCCAAAATATGTTACTCTGTATGTAAAAGTAACTTATGGGGTGATATGAATGGATCGACGTGATAAATACAACTATTATCTTGATATTGCACAAACTGTTGCGGAACGCGGCACGTGTCTTCGTCGCAATTTCGGTGCTATCATAGTTAAAAACGACGAGATAATATCAACGGGATACACAGGTGCACCACGCGGCAGACGGAATTGCTCCGATTTGGAGTTTTGCATGCGTGAAAAACTTAATATACCTCGTGGTGAACGCTATGAGCTGTGTCGAAGCGTACATTCCGAGGCAAACGCAATCATCAGTGCGGCACGGCGTGATACCATCGGTGCCACTTTATACCTTGTGTGTATGGACGCCAAAACATCGGAGTTGGTAAGCGGCACAAACAGCTGCTCCATGTGCAAAAGATTAATCATTAATTCAGGAATATCAAAGGTTGTTATACGGGACACTTCTGACGATTACCGGATAGTAAATGTTGACGAATGGATAAAGGACGACGATTCCCTTTCCGGTCAATTCGGATATTAAAAAGGGGGCTGTAGCAAAATGATTCTTTAATCAAATTGCTACAGTCCCTTTTTAAGTCCTTTTAAATTTTACAAAAAACATAACTGTCTTTTTTGCGGCTTTAATAATAAAATCCGACACGCTTCTTATTATCTTAATAAACAATCTGCTCACAGTGTTAAAATATATTATACCGCCGAGTGCCAACGCCAAAAATTCAAACCAGCGTATTTCTCCGCTGTTAACCCAAAACACGGTGTACAGCACCACAAAAGTTACAGCAATCCAAAACAGTGCATCTGTCAACGCAATTATAACGGTGTTGGTTTTAATGTGCATCTGCACAACACGCAAAACGTCAAACGCCGCTCCAATAACTACACCTATAACGCACATCACCAAAAAAACATAACACTGCAAAGTAACAGAAACCGCCATGTTATCATTTCCCTTTCCGGAATTTTTAAATTATCTGAAAATTCTTTTCCAGAATCCGCCGTCATGACCGTTATGTGCGTCGGAATATACACAACTTGTGATAAGTCCGTCTATAACAACATCGCCGGTATCCACATTCAATTTATTAATATGCAAATCTTCGCCGCGTATAGTAAGCATACCCATTTGTGTGTACAGCATTATTTGGCTTTCGTCAAAGCTTTCAACCTCTTCAATCCCGGTAAGCGTTATCCGCTCCCTGTTTTCCATTGCGACATTGTGAACAGGTTGTGTTTTCTTTTCTTCAATTACAGGCATAAAAAAACCCCTTTCAAAAGATAAAATATAGCTTTATAACTATATTATATCTATGCATAAGAGGCTTTGTCCTATTACTGAATTATTTTATAAAGACCGGAAGCGTCCTGTTTTGCGACTGTTTGAGCTACATTTATAACTTCCGCCTTAATAACCTTATCACCCATTTTGATGGCTATAATGTCGCCCTCTTTAACCTCATACGACGCCTTTGCCACCTTATCGTTAACGGTTATTCTGCCCTGGTCGCACGCTTCATTTGCAACCGTTCGGCGTTTTATGAGCCTTGACACCTTTAAATATTTATCTAACCGCATAATTTCCTCCGTTTGAAAAACACAAACAAAAGCCGGGACACTATCCCGGCTTTACGTTCATGCATAAAAAATTATTTTATTGCATCTTTAAGAGCTTTACCTGCTTTAAATGTAGGAACAGTTGTTGCAGGAATTTTGATTTCAGCACCGGTAGCAGGATTCTTGCCTTTTCTTGCAGCTCTTTTCTTAGCTTCAAAAGTACCAAAACCAACAAGTTGGATTTTATCTTTTGCTTTAAGAGTTTCTGTAACAGTTTCCAAGAATGCATTTAATGCCTTCTCGCTGTCTTTTTTTGTAAGACCTGCTTTTTCTGCGATCTTAACTGTCAATTCTGATTTGTTCATTATTATATCCCCCTTAAAAATTAATTTCTATTGCTTTTGTAATTATATAATATAAAATTTACTTTTTCAAGACTTTTTTTATAAAAAATGCAAAAAATACATGTTTTTTTTTATGTTTTTTAATGTTTTTCAGAATTTTTATATTTTTCCACATATTTTGACGTGGTTTTGCTCAATAATTCCTCGGCATTTACGCCCATTTTCCTTGCAAAACCCGCAAGCATGAACAATATTTCACCTATATTTTCCTCAACCGGTTGATTTTCATTCACAGCATTTTCAAGTTTTCCCACGTTACTCTTTATAATGTTCATATATTCTTCTGCGTCATTTTGCAAAAATCCGACCGACGCCATCTTCTTTTGCACCTTCTCTGCTCTCATCAGTGCAGGCATATGTTTTGGTATGTCGTCAAACATCTGAGCCGGCGATTCCAATCCTTTTTCCTTACGTTTGTTCTCTTCCCATCTGGCAAGTGCCTGTTCGGCATCGACGGCGGTATCGTTTCCGAATATATGCGAATGACGCGACACAAGCTTATTTCCCAATTCGTTCAAAATGTCGTCAAATGTGAACGCACCGCGGTCGCTTGCTATACAGGCATGAAAAATAACCTGCAGTAAAACGTCGCCCAACTCATTTGCAAAGGCCTTATCGTCTTTATCCATGGCATCTGCCGCCTCGTATGCCTCCTCTATCAGATTTTTTCTTATACTCTCATGCGTTTGCACCCTGTCCCACGGGCATCCGTTTTCTCCGCGTAAAACCTTCATTATGTCAAATATATCGTCCAATGTGTACTGTTTCATAAATCCCGTCCCCCCTACTTTTTCCTTTTGATTATCATATTCACATCCTGCTTTGTTATACTTCCGGTCAACACAAGCATTACAAGATACACCAATCCGCCAATCAAAATGTCCGCAACAGTTGCAAATCTTCCGCTGTGAAGAATGCTCTCCAGAGGATTATACATAAGCCAAACAACCGCCCCCATCGCTGCCGCACACAACAGCGGCTTCAGCAGTATCGACACAACATCGTATTTAATGTCAATCGTCTTTTTGAGAAAATACAAATTTGAAGCTGCCACAAACAGATAGCACAAATTTGTGCCTATCGGTGCACCGTGTATATACAAATACGGATTAGACACCGCAAACCAATTCACAACAATTTTTATCACAGCACCTATAACCATGTTCCAGAACGGTACCATTACTCTGCCTGTAGCCTGAAGAATTGACGTTGTAACCGTAACAACCGTCATCCATATAATTGCCGGGCTTAAGAGTCTTAACAAAATTGATGATGCCGAATTGTTAAATATCAGCTTAAGCACCGGAGCAGACAGCATTTCCAATCCGGCAACGCAAGGCAACGCAATAATAAGAGTTATTCTGAGCGCTGTTTGAGTAGACTCCCTTGCTCCGTCAAGGTTGTTGACCGCATACGCACTGACAATTGCCGGCACAAGGCTCATTCCTATCGACACCACTATACTTGGCGCTATGTTAAACAGTGTCATGGCATAACCGGAATATGCTCCGTAGAGCCATCTTGCACCGGATTCCGTTATTTTTAATGTGGTTGTTATATCGTCAAAATTATTTGAAAAGCCGGAATAGGTGTTATAAAGAGCCTGTGCGGTTTCGGGTGAAAAAACTATCCTCTGCAGGTTGGCCCTTATCATTGCCGTGTCCACAACCGCAGTTACGCTCGTTACCGATGCACCTATCGTTATAGGAATTGCAATGGTAAGTATTGTTTTTGCAATTTCACGCTTGCTTTTGCTGTATGGAACATTTTCGTAACCCGAATATATTTGACTTTTACTTTTAAAATACATCAGAGTAAGCACAACCGCACTTATAGCCGTACCCGATGTAACACCCAGTATTGCACCTGTAGCGGCTATTTCAAAGGTAGATATCGATATAAGGGCATATGCAAGTATAACGCCTATAACAAGCTTACCCAACGCCTCTATAATTTGCGACACCGCTGTAGGTATCATGTTCTGCATGCCCTGAAAAAAGCCCCTGTACGACGCCACTATTGTAATAAAGAATATCGCAGGCGAAACTGCCATAACACAATACACGATTTTTGTGTCTCCCATCAGAGACGCTATCTGTCTTGCACCGAAAAACAACACCAACATTCCGACAAGACCTATGCCCGAAAGTATTGCCAAAGCAACGGTGAATATACGTTTTGTATCCTTCACCTGACCTATCGCCATGCTTTCAGCCACTATTTTTGACACCGCAACAGGTATGCCTGCCGTAGATATTGCAAATAACATTGCGTACACCTGATATGCTGTGTTGAAAACAGCCATACCCTCCTCTTTTAAAATAAAGGTGAGCGGTATTTTCAAGGCTCCGCCTATAAGCTTAACCAAAAAATTTCCTATTATAAGGATTGCGGCACCCTGCATAAAATTTTGTTTTTTCATTGTATTGCCCATATTATCCATGCTTACCTGATTTAAGGCAAACTCCCTTCCTTAATACTTTGCTTTTTATTGTACTACAAATTCTTCAAAAATAAAAGTTTTTTATTGTTTTTAATGTAAAAACTTTTCATATCCGGAATAATGTGGTACAATACTCATATCAATATATATTTTCGGGAGTTAATTGTTATGATAATAAAAAAATATTCGTCCATAAACGGAACAACTTCCGTGCCCGGTGATAAATCCATATCGCACCGCGGTGTTATGCTGGGTGCAATGGCAAACGGCACAACTTCCATAACAGGCTTTTTAAACGGCGCGGACTGCCTGGCAACCATAGACTGTTTTAAAAAATTAGGGGTAGACATAGAAATGTCGCCCGAAATTATTAAAGTACACGGCAAAGGTATGCACGGCTTCACAAAACCAACCTCCACACTGTACACCGCCAACTCCGGCACAACAACACGCTTAATGTCAGGCATATTGGCAGGTCAGCCGTTTGAGTGTAACATCGACGGCGACGCATCTATACGCAAACGTCCGATGAACCGTATAGCAACACCTTTAACACTTATGGGTGCGTCCTTCTCATCGGAATACTGCCCGATGACGGTTAGAGGCGGAACATTAACAGGCATAGACTATGCCATGCCGGTTGCCAGTGCCCAGGTTAAATCCGCACTTATCCTTGCAGGATTGTATGCAAACGGCACAACTGTTATACACGAGCCTGCAAAGTCCAGAGATCATACCGAACGTATGCTGGCGTCTATGGGTGCAAATATAATCGTAAGCGACAACTGTGTTACTCTGCACAAAACAGACGTGCTGTCCCCGTTGGATATTGCCGTGCCGGGTGATATATCATCCGCCGCATTTTTGATTGTTGCCGCTTTGATAATGCCAAATTCAAACATCACAATAAAAAATGTAGGCGTTAACCCTACCCGCACAGGACTGCTGTCTGTTCTTAAAGATATGAACGCAAACATTGCTCTGAATAATTGTCATACGACAAACAACGAACCCGTTGCGGACATAAACGTTCAGACATCAAAACTGCTCTCGACCACTATAGGCGGCGATATAATCCCGTCTCTGATTGACGAAATTCCGATTATTGCCGTTGCCGCCGCTTTCGCAAAAGGACGCACTGTTATAAGAGATGCAAAAGAGCTGAAAGTGAAGGAGTCTGACCGCATAAACACTGTCGTTACTGAACTGAAACGCGGCGGTGTGGACATTACAGCTACCGACGACGGCATGATAATAGAAGGAAATCAGAATTTGCAAATCAACGGCTGTGATTTTGTATCGTACGGAGACCACAGAATTGCAATGTCCGCCGCTGTTCTTGCACAAATGAGCAATTCAGAATGTACCATAGACGATACTTCATGCATTGATGTGTCATTCCCGGGATTTTTTGATATATTTGACAAGCTGTCATATAATAATTAAACTTAGGCATAAAAAACGGGGCTGTGACAAAATGCACAGACCGCATAAAGCAAAAAACCCATTATAAAGGCTTTTCAGGAGAGCTCATCAGTTAAAATGAACTCAAATTAAAGGTA